>JAOUPW010000373.1 GCA_029879665.1 Rhodospirillales bacterium
CCCGAATCCATGAAGGCCGGCCTTGGCGCCATTGCCGATAAACTGATGGAAAAATCCGACATCCGCCTGCAGCTTATGTCCTATGCCGGCGGCGGCGGCATATCCACCAGCAAGGCCCGGCGCATGTCCCTTTCCCGGGCGTTGTCGGTGCGCTCCTTCCTGATCGAAAAAGGTATTCGCAGCACCCGCATCGACGTCCGGGCTCTCGGCGACAAAACGACCGAAACTCCAATCAACCGGGTCGACGTCAAAGTCGTTGAACGTTAGAACAGGCAGAACTTCCTCCGCCCCACGAACAAGGAAATTCCCTCCCCCATGGCAGAGCCAAGGCGCTACCTGATTAGAATGCTGGCGTTTCTGGTCGCTGTTATAGCGGTCACCGCCTTTATCGCAGCTCCCCTGGCGAATGCGTTTCTTGCCAACGCCCCCCTGAACGGCTTGATTCTGGGCGTGCTGCTGCTGGGCATCATCTACAATTTCCGCCAAGTTTGGATACTGTCGCCGGAAGTCAACTGGATCGAAGGCTACCGCAACAACCGGACGCCGCTGTCGCAAGCGACGACGCCCCGGCTGCTGGCGCCGATGGCGACCATGCTGGGCGAACGCAAGGACAGGGCCCTGAGCCTGTCGGCGATGGCCATGCGTTCGCTGCTCGACGGCATTTCGTCGCGCCTGGACGAATCCCGGGAACTTTCCCACTACACCATCGGCCTACTGATCTTTCTGGGGCTGTTGGGAACCTTCTGGGGGCTGCTTGAAACGGTGGCGGCGATCCGCGACGTCATCGGCGGTATGTCGTTTACCGGCGGCGACCTCAACACCATGTTCGCCGACCTCAAGACCGGCCTCGCCGCTCCGTTGAGCGGCATGGGAACTGCTTTTTCTTCCTCCCTGTTCGGGCTGGCCGGTTCGCTGGTGCTGGGCTTCCTCGATTTGCAGGCGGGCCAGGCGCAGAACCGGTTTTACACTGAACTGGAAGACTGGTTGTCCAGCCTGACGCGGCTTTCCAGCGGGGTGCTGGGCAGCGGCGAAGGCGACCAGCAGGTGCCGGCCTATGTCCAGGCGTTGCTCGAACAAACCGCCGACAGCCTGGAAAATCTGCAACGGACCCTTACCCGGGGCGAGGAAAGCCGCATCGCCACCGATGGCCACCTGGTCGATATCGGCAACAAATTGGGAACCCTGACCGATCACATGCGCACCGAACAGGTTCTGATGAAGGCGGTCGCCGAAAACCAAATGGAGTTGAAGCCGGTTCTCGCCAAGCTGGCCGACAGTTCCTCCCTGGGCGGCGGTATGGATGAATCCACCCGCGGACATATTCGTAATCTGGATGTTTATCTCGGACGTTTGGTTGAAGACATCGGTTCCGGACGCGACGAAATCATCCAGAGCGTGCGCAGCGAGATCAAGATGCTCGCCCGAACCATCGCCGCCACCGAAGAAAAAAAGAAAAACTAGCTTCCGGAAGATCCCCCGATCATGGCCACCCTGACCCGACGAGCCAAGCGCAGCGCCAACATCTGGCCCGGCTTCGTTGACGCCTTGGTATCGCTGCTGATGGTCATCATGTTCCTGCTGATGGTATTCGTGCTGGCCCAGTTCTTTTTGGGCGAAGCCATATCCGGCCGCGATCAGGCCCTGGAAAAACTTCAGTCCCAGATCGGCGAACTGGGCGAATTGCTGGCGCTGGAACGCGGAGCCAACAAGGACCTGCGCGTTAACGTCGCTCAGTTATCGCAACAGCTTCAGGCTTCGGTCACCGACCGCGACGACCTCAACGCCACCATCGAATCCCTGACCGCAAGCGTGGTCTCGTCCCAGGAAAAAGCGGACAAGCTATCGAAAGGCCTTGCCGACGCCCTCAAAACCATCTCCGTGGATAAGGAAACAATCGAGATCCAACTGGGCAAGCTGGCGGCACTGACCCAGGACGTCGCCGCCCTGCAGGCATTGAAGGAAGAACTGGAAAAAAACCTGGCCAAGGTCGAGGAAGAGGCCGAGACCAAGGACAAGGCTTTGATCCAGGAACTCAAGATATCCGAAAGCGCCCGCGCGCAGGTGGCCTTGCTGAACAAGCAGATGGCGGCGATCAGAGAACAGATTTCGCAGTTGAGCACGGCACTGGAAATATCCGAACGCCAGTCCCAGGAGCAAAAAGCGCAGATCGTCAATCTCGGCAAACGCCTGAACGCGGCGCTGGCCAGCAAGGTGCAGGAATTGTCGCGTTACCGTTCCGAATTCTTCGGCCGCCTGCGTGAAGTTCTCGGCAAACAGGCCGGCGTACGCATCGTCGGCGACCGTTTCGTCTTCCAGTCGGAAGTCCTGTTTCCCAGCGGCTCGGCCGAACTGGAACCGGCCGGCCAGGCGCAACTGTCGCAGCTGGCGAAATCGCTTGCTGAACTTTCCACAAAAATTCCCGGCGATATCGACTGGGTGATGCGCATCGACGGCCACACCGACAAGGTGCCGATCGCGACCCGGCAATTCCCGTCCAATTGGGAACTTTCCTCGGCCCGGGCCATTTCCGTGGTCAAATATTTGATCAGCAACGGCATCCCCGCCAACCGGCTGGTCGCCGCCGGCTTTGGCGAATTCCAGCCGCTTGATGCCCGCGGCGACGAAATCGCCAACCGCCGCAACCGCCGGATCGAGCTCAAGTTGACCCAACGCTAGGGATTCACATGAACACAGCAATATTGGAACAGGAAATCCTCAATGGCTTTCCCGACCCTGTCATCATGCTCAATACCCGGCGGGAAATCGTCGGGCGCAACACAGCGGCGCGGGAATTTCTCGGCACCGGCCCGATGGGCCGCGACCTGTCCCTGTCCCTGCGCCATCCCGCCATTCTGGCAGCGGCGGATGCCGTTCTCGCGGGAAAAAAACCTGCTCCTGCTCAGGTCTCTATTCCGCTTTCCGTACCGCGCGAGTTCACCCTGCACGTTTCGCCCCTGTCGGCGGACGGTGGCGGCGATGGCGGCGCGATGCTGGTTTTCCATGACGTGACGGCGGCCAAGACCGCGGAAAAAATGCGTGCCGATTTTGTCGCCAATGTTTCTCACGAACTGCGCTCTCCGCTGGCCTCCCTGGTCGGTTTCATTGAAACCCTGCGCGGTCCCGCCAAGGGCGATGAAGAAGCCCGCGAACGCTTTCTCGGCATCATGGAGAACGAAGCCGGCCGCATGACCCGGCTGATCGACGATCTGCTGTCGTTGTCGCGGGTGGAGGCCGGGGAATTTATCCGCCCCGAAGGCACGATTGACCTGAAAACCCTGCTAAAGGTGATCTCCGACAGCCTTTCCGTCAGGGCGGAAGAACGGAAGATGAGCATCCGGCTT
>JAOUPW010000375.1 GCA_029879665.1 Rhodospirillales bacterium
AAGGCGGTTTTTAGTTCTGCGTCCGACATGCCGATTCCCTGGTCATCGATGATAAAGGACAGCAATTCACCTTTCCGTTCCACGCTTAGGGTTAAGGTTTTTCCTTCGGCGGTAAACTTTACCGCATTGGAAAGAAGGTTGAGAAGAATCTGCCTCAGCCTGCGTTCATCGCCATAAATCCCGGGCAGGGAATCGGGGATTTTCAGGATCAATTTCATGCCCCGCCGTTCGGCCCGGGGGCGAATGAGACGGACTGTTTTTTCAACCAGGGTTCCTATATCGAGAATTTCTTCGTGCAGCTCCAATTTTCCCGCCTCGATCGCGGAAACATCGAGAATATCGTTGATGAGCTCAAGAAGATGCGCGCCTGAATTTCGGATATCGTTGATATATTCGGCATATTTCTCATTGCCGATGGCGCCGAAGATCTCCTGCTGGATGGTGTCGGAAAACCCGATGATCGCATTCAACGGCGTTCTCAACTCATGGCTCATGGAAGCGAGGAATTCGCTTTTCGCGATGCTCGCCACTTCCGCTTCTTCTTTCGCCTTCCGCAGGGAGATCTGCGCTTCTATGAGGTCGGTAACGTTCGTGCAGGTCCCCCGGTAGCCGAGAAATTTATTATCGGCATCGAAGACGGGGGCGCCGTTGATACTGAAATAGAGACTTTCCCCTTTCGGCCCTTGATATGTGAAACGGAAATTCCTGAATTCGCGGCGAGCCTCCAGATCCTCCAGATGCGCCTGCCAGTGTGCGGAAGTGATATCCTCAGAGGTGGTTTCCGGACGGGTCTTGCCGATGGAATTGGACGGATCGATCCCCGTCAATTTCTTGAAACTGGGCGAAACATAGCTAAACCTGAGGTTTTCATCCATTTCCCAAACCCAGTCGGAAGAAACCTCGGCGATCTGTCGGTAGCGTTCCTCGCTTCTTTCCAGTCGTTCCTGGGCTTCCTTCAGCGCCGTAATATCCGTATGAATGCCGACCAACCCCCCGTCCCAGGTCCGGTGTTCACTGATCTGATGCCAACGGCCGTCTTTCAGGCGCAGGATATAATTGCCTTTCGGATTTCGGTGATAGTTCAAACGTTCCTGTTTCCATCCTTCGGGATCGTCCTTTGCATGCACACTTTCTCCACTCGCGATTAATTCATCAAGCAGCTCTTCAAAGGTGACGCCGGGCTTTATCAGGTGCGCGATTTTCGGGTAAAAGTCCTTGTATTCGCTGTTGCAAAGAACCAGACGGTCGTCGGCGTCGAACAGGGTAAAGGTCTCTGAAATGCTCTCAATGGCGTCCGTCAGCTGTTGGCGGAATTTCTCCGTCCTGGCCTCGCTGACAAGCAACGTTCTCTGGTCCTCTTTATGGATGAAGATCAGGATGGCCGTGACCCAGATCGCGAACAGCGCCAGCCCCCGATTGGTGGAAACAATCCAGGGAATACCGCCGGGTGGCGACAGATAATAACCAAGAAGGGTAAGTAGCGAAGCAATGATCGCCAGGATAAAAACGTACCGCCGCTTCGGAAACCAAAAGCCGACCAGAATGAAGGCGACATAGGGAACACCACCGGCAACGCCCAGCGGCATCGAAAGGTCGAAGACGAACACCAGCCCGGCGATCAGGATCGAAACCAGAACCAGTGTGATCTGCCTGTTCAAATCAGAAAAGCCCTTCCCCCCACTTCACTTTATAGGCCCATGCAACTCACCGAGCACGGAACCAGCGGCGCTCTCGATCAAGTTCCCTTATAACGCTCTTTTCATTAAGAAAATCAAAATTGACGAGGCGCTTTCATTCCTAATTTTTTTATATTAAGGTTAATATTCTTATGCTTAGACCCCCTATAAGTGCGTGGCGCGCATGAATTTTATTCAATAACGCGCGGAAAAAATTCAGATCCGTTCAATGCGAAGAACGGATTGAAGCTTTGGTCTCACTTTAGGGTTTTTTGACGAATCCTGATTGGAAGCAGAAACGAAAAAGTCCCTGAAGTTGAATCGACCCGCTCGGGAAATCGGACAGACCGCTTCCCGTTCTCGTAATCCGCACATGTTCTTCCCGCAGGATCGTGATAAACCTCTCCAAGGGCCCGCAGCCTCATCCTGAGCTTGCCAAAGGACGAGGCCGACAAGTGCAAAGGTCACTATCTTTTTAAGAACATTTTTTTTGGAATATTCCGGACCATGCCGCCTTCCCCGTCCTCGGTACCTCTCCGCCAGACTGTTCTCGGCGTATTTTACGCCTGTACGGCGACATCCCTGGGCGGCATGACGGTGGCGCTGACCCGGTTGATCATCCACCAAAGCGATCCGCTGTCGCTGACCTTCGTGCGTTACGGCATGGGGGCGTTGGTGCTGTTGGCTATCCTGCTGCCTAGCCTGCGCTTTCGCTGGTTTCTGCCCCGCGACCTGATCTGGATGTCGCTGCTGGGCGCGGTCATGTTCGCGGCTTTCCCCTATTTTATGGCCCGCGCCCTGGAAGACACCACGGCAGCGCGCGGCGCTTTGCTGTTTTCCACCCTGCCGCTGATCACCCTGGCGCAGGCCGCCCTGCTCAGGATCGAGCGCATGACGGTGCTCAAGGGGGTCAGCGTGGCGTTGGCCATCCTCGGTGCGGGACTGGCGCTCAGCGAACGTATGGGGGATGTCGCTCCCAACGCCCTTAGGGGCGATGCCTTTATGTTTGCAGGTATGGTCTGCGCATCCAGCTTCAACGTCTTTTCACAACGTTTCATGATCCGCTACGGCAACATGCGGGTGCTGGTGTACACCATGTTCGTCGGGATCGTGCTGCTGTTCGTGCTCGCCCTTATTTTCGGCAAGCCGTTTTCAGGCTCGCTGGATTTCGATGCCTATGGTTGGTTCATCATGTTCATGCTCGGCATTCCGGGCGGGGCGATGATGATGTATACGTGGAGCCGCGCCCTTCAACTGATCAGCCCGACCCAGGTCGCGATCACCGTCGGCCTCAATCCGCTGACGGCGATCATGCTCGGCGCCTGGCTGATGGCTGAACCGGTGAGCGGACATGTCGCCGCCGGGTTTCTGCTGATCGTCAGCGCGATTGTGCTCGCCAATCTTCGCTTTAAGAAAAAAGATATCTGAAATTTTTGGCGCCGTGGGCCGTTCAGCCTTCGGTGGCGAAGCCGGCGCTTTTCCAGGCGATGATGCCGCCGCCCATATGGAAAACGTCGCTGGCCGCCCGGGTGGCGGCCGCGAGTTGCGGGCCGAAGCGCGACGTGCGTCCGCCGCTGGCGCAGTGATAGACGACAATCTTGCCGCCATGTTCAGGCAGATGAGAAGGATCGAAAGCCGACAGGGGCAGATGATGAG
>JAOUPW010000374.1 GCA_029879665.1 Rhodospirillales bacterium
GGCGTTGAGCCCGCTCCGGAAGAGAAAAAAACCGCATCCGGCGGAGAACCGGACGCGGTTTTTACTGAAGATCGGCGATGCCCCGCGAAACGGGGGAAATCAGACCTCCCGTTCCGGCAAGACGTGTTGGTCGACGGAGCGGGTGCGCATATGGCAGGCAAAGGCCAGCATGAACTGAAGGGCCTGCTGGGTTTCCGGTTTGCTCAACATGGAAATCGTGGACAGCAGACCGCCGCCGGGTTTCGGCCGGGAGGCGGTTTCATCGATGGCCTCTTCCATGGCGCGCCGGGCGTTATGGGCCATGGCCGCCACCTCTTCGTTGGCCAGATTGTCGATCATGGTTTCGCCGAACATGCAAATCCGCTCCACCATGCTGTCGGTCAGGGCCGAACGAGCGCCGTGGACAAGGCCAAGCAACTGAAACAAGGTATCCAGCGCGCCGGTGCGGTGCATTTCGGTGACTTTGTCGATGAGCGTGAGAATGGCGTCCCGGGTTTCTTCTTCGTTGAGCCGGTCCACCACTTCAAGGGCGTTGGCGCCGGTGACCGACAAGCGCTCAACCATGGAATCGGTCAAGGCGTCCTGTGCCGCTTGCGCAAGTCTCGCCATATCCGCTTGGGGAAGTGTTGATTCTGACATCTGACGTCTCCCTTACAGCAGGCCGCGGGCGGATAACCAGTAAAGCCGGTTGTAAGCCAGCTTGAACCAATGAATCATCTGCGAGGGTGGTCCAGGATTGGGTGGGGTGGTGTAATTGAACCAAACGTAGGTGCCTTCTTTCAATCCGGTTTCGACGAAACAGAAAACCTTGCCGTCGTAGTTTCTCGCCCAGCGGTTCTCGGTCAGCAGCGACGTCAGGTTGTCGATGATGGTGTCGGCTTCGAAGTGGGCGGTCGAGCCGGCCTTGGAAATGGGAATGTTGGTGGTATCACCACAGACAAAAACATCCGTCGAGCCTTCCCGCAACAGCTTGTTGCGGTCGGTCGGCACCCAGCCGCCGGCACCGAGGTCGGAATCGATGACCACCTGCGCGCCATTATGGGGCGGAATAGTGACCAGGAGATCATAAGGAAGGGTGACTCCTTCTTCCGAGGTGATGGTCTTGCCGCCGGGGTCAACGTCCTTGGTGTTGAAGAAGGTTTCATACTTAATGCCGAATTTGTCCATTTCCGGCTGCGCCCAAAGGGCAACGGGCTCAAGGGCGTGTAATCGTCCGATGGGATAGGTGTAGGTGATTTCGCACTTGTCCAAAATCCCCTTTTCCGAGAAAAAGTCATATAGCATGAAGGTAATTTCCAACGGCGCCACCGGGCACTTGTGCGGGGCGTTGACATTGACCACTACCTTGCCGCCTTCAAATTTATCCAGAGCATCCCGCATCTTGCGGGCGCCGTCCAGGTCGTAGAACCAATGCGCGCCCTCTTCCATGCCGGGAATGCTTTGCGGCATGATTCGGGATCCGGTGGCGATAACCAGGTAGTCGTATGAATGGACTTTTCCGGACTCGGTCGTGACTTTTTTGCCTTCAACGTCAATGTTCGTCGCCGGGTCGATAAAATAGGGAACGCGCCGGTCGAGAACCTTGCGCTGGCTGCGGAAGAGTTCATGTTCACGGATTTTACCGAAGGGCACATACAAAAGCCCAGGCTGGTACATGTGGGTTTCGGAATTACCGATCATAGCGATGCTGATTTCGCCGCCGCGAATTTCTCGACTCATTTGACGGCACAGGCCATTGGCGATGATCGTTCCCGCCAGACCGCCGCCAACAATCAATATTTTCTTGGTCATAATTTTTCTCCCTGTATCTGTTGTCTATCTAGCCGGTCTTCCCTTTCCGGGAATGTGTAATTGGATATGAAATTATTTTGCCTTGCGGACGACGACGCTCCAATGCTTGCCGTGGTCAACCGTTTCCACATGTTGGTGACCAACTTTGGCGCACCATTCGGGAACATCTTGGGCGGTTCCTTTATCCGTCGACAGAATTTCTATCTCGTCGCCGATTTGAACCAACTTCAGGGTTGCAATCAATTCCATCAACGGTCCCGGACAAAATGCGCCGCGGGCGTCGATCGTTGTTCTTTCACTCATAAAAATTGCCTCTTCCAGGTCGGTGTCCAGCCATTTAGGCGGCGCCTTTTCATTTCTCAGCCATTCGTCTATTGGCCGATAAGTTTGTTAGAATGTAAGTAACTGTCCTGCCTCGGCATCCGACAAAAACTTGGTCAGGCCCATGGCGCCGTCGAATAAATCCTCTGTTAAATTTTCTTCTTCCCAACCCAGAATGTCGAGTGCCATGGAGCAGGCATACATGGTCATGTCGCCGAGCATCTTGCCCTGCCCGAACAGTTCAATGGCGTCGGGAGCGTTTTTTTCTTTCAATATGGGAGAAAAAACACCCCCTTTGTAACGTTTTTCCGGCGCCAAGCCGCGCTCGAACGGAAGGATGGCGCCCATGCTTACGAACACCAGCACCGGGCGTTCGGAAACGGCAGCGATCGAAGCCGTCATGGCGGCCATCTGGATTTTTTCGTGGTCTTCGGAACACAGCAGAATAAAGAGCGGATGACCAGACATGGGAGTGTGCCTACTGTCTTGTGATGTTTGTTTCTCTGGAGGCATTAAAAAAACAGGTCTTTCACACAATAAAAATATCAAAGATTTTGATCAATTTGATTTCATTACAGTGTTAGCCGGCAATTCGAAAAAATATTTACAATATAATATTGTACTTATTGCGAGCTATTTTTTGAAGCGACAGAAAAACAAAAAAATGGGCAATTCCAATTCGGTGTGAGGGGAAAATTTTAAGCGGGAGGATTTTTGACCGTGGCCAGGCGCGGCACGAATGAATATGCGGAATAATGGCAGTGCGTGAATTGAATGGCGTGTGCTTAGGCGGTGCGCCGGAGGAAGATTACCCGGGCCGCGCCGTAGGTCCGTTCGTCGACAAGGGTAAAGCCTAGGGGCGCTTCAAAAGGCTCCAGGGCGGCGATTTCCACCACCAGGACCGCGCCTTCGCCGATCCAGCCTCCCTTGGCCAGACTGAGCAACGCCGGCACGGCGAGGCCGGAATTGTAAGGTGGATCGAGGAAGGCGATGGCGCAGGGCGCCCGGGCTTTGAGCGGCGGCGGTGGCAGCCGGGTCGCATCCAGCTTGAGAACGGTGAAGGCGGTGGCGTCGCATAGTTTTTCCGCGTTGGCATGAATGTATTTGATGGCGTCGCCGCCGTTGTCGATGAATGTGGCGTGAGCGGCGCCCCGAGACAACGCTTCCAGCCCCAATGCCCCGACCCCGGCAAAGACGTCAATGACGCTGGCGTCTTTAAT
>JAOUPW010000376.1 GCA_029879665.1 Rhodospirillales bacterium
CTGGAAAACAATGGCGGCACCGCCGAGAAGCCGGATAAAAAGAAAAAAGAATCGCCCAAGCAAGAAAAACCCGCCGTCTATGAGCTGGTGCAGGAAGAGACGGCGCTGGCCCGCTGGATCGACCTGGCAGTGGGGGTGGGAGTGGTCGCGGTGGATACGGAAACCACCTCGCTGGACGCCATGCGGGCGGATCTGGTCGGCGTATCGCTATCCGTCGCCGGCCATGGCGCCTGCTATATCCCGCTCGGCCACACCGGGGCGCCGCCGCAGGGGGCGTTCGACCTGGGAGACGGTGGCGAGAATGGCGAGACGGGCGGCGCGGCACCGAAACAGATTCCACTTAAAAAAGCAATCAAGCGGCTGAAGCCGTTGCTGGAAGATCCGGCGGTGCTGAAAATCGGTCAGAACATCAAATACGACATGCTGGTGCTGTCGCGCTACGGCACGGACATCTCGCCCGTCGACGACACCATGGTGCTGTCCTACGTGCTGGAAGGCGGCCTGCACGGCCACGGCATGGATGAAATCGCGCTGCTGTATCTGGATTATCAAACCATCAAGTTTGAAGAGGTCGCCGGTTCCGGTAAAAACAAGATCACCTTCGACCGGGTGCCTTTGGACAAGGCGCTCGATTACGCCGCCGAGGACGCGGACATCACCCGGCGCCTGCACGAAGCCCTCAAACCCCGCCTCGCCCAAGAACACATGGTCACGGTCTATGAGACCCTGGAACGGCCCTTGATCCCGGTGTTGGTGGACATGGAACAGAACGGCATCAAGGTGGATGCGGGCGAACTGAAACGCCTGAGCGACGATTTCGAATCCCGGCTGGCGGCGCTTGAGATTGAAATTCACAAACTGGCGGGGCGCGACTTCAACGTCGGCTCGCCCAAACAACTGGGCGAGATCCTGTTCGATGAAATGAGCCTGCCCGGCGGCAAGAAGGGCAAGACCGGGGCCTACGCCACCGGCGCCGACGTGCTCGAAGGCCTGGCCGTCCAGGGACACGATTTGCCGGCCCGCGTTCTCGACTGGCGGCAACTGGCAAAACTGAAAAGTACCTACACCGACGCCCTGATCAAACAGATCAATCCGGATACCGGGCGGGTGCATACCTCTTATTCCATGGCGGCAACGTCCACCGGGCGGTTGGCCTCTTCGGATCCCAACCTGCAGAACATTCCCATCCGCAGCGAAGAAGGGCGCAAGATCCGCCGTGCCTTCATCGCCGACAAGGGGAACATTTTATTGTCCGCCGATTATTCCCAGATCGAGCTTCGCCTGTTGGCTCACGTTGCCGGCATCGACGCCCTTAAAGACGCTTTCCGTCAAGGCATGGATATCCACGCCATGACCGCGTCGCAAGTGTTCGGCGTGCCCATCGAAGGCATGGATCCCATGATCCGCCGTCAGGCCAAGGCCATCAACTTCGGTATCATCTACGGCATTTCCGCCTTCGGCCTGGCGCGGCAACTGGGAATCTCCAACGGCGAGGCCGGCGATTACATCAAGGCTTACTTCGAACGCTACCCCGGCATCCGCGATTACATGGAGCGGACCAAGGAACAAGCCGCGACGCAGGGTTTCGTCACCACCCTGTTTGGACGCAAATGCCATGTCCGCGGCATCAAGGACAAGAACCCGGCCATGCGCAACTTCGCCGAACGGGCGGCCATCAACGCGCCCATCCAGGGGGGCGCCGCCGACATTATCAAACGCGCCATGGTGCGCTTGCCCGCCGCGCTTGACGACGCCGGGTTGAAGGCGAGGATGTTGTTGCAAGTTCATGACGAGCTGATTTTCGAAGTGCCGGCGAAAGAAGAAAAGAAAACGGCGAATCTGGTTAAATCGGTCATGGAAGGCGCCGCTTCGCTTGATATACCTTTGATTGTGGATGTGGGCACGGGTGACAACTGGCAGGAAGCCCATTAGACTGTATTCCGCGAAGAAGAAACGAGAATTAAAAAAAGGGGAGGAAAAGGGGAAATATGACGAGCGAACTCAGGAAAATTACCTTCGATCAGACCGAAGTCCAGGCGGCGTTGGTCAATCATTGTCTGCGTTCAAAAATCTATATTCCAGACGCCAATATCGACAAAATTACGCTGCACGATACCGCGGAAGGCGCTGCCGTTCTTTATTTCACCGTGTCAAACCCGGCAGACCCCCACGAGGTTACGCTGAACAGGGACAATCTCGCGGCCGCCCTGATTCGCTACGCGATGGATCAGGGTATTCCCCTTCCCCGGATCGGCCAGAAGATACTCGCCATCAAGGACGGCGCTGTGTCTTTGATGATCAATATTCACACCATCATCCGGAAACAAGATCCGTCCGTGTCCGCCGACCTTCAGGCCTGAATTTCCGACGCAAACCGGTGACCGCTCGAAATCCCAGCAACACCGCTAAAATTCCGGCGTAGATCAGGGGTTCGCGCAGGTCCGCCTTGATCATCATGGCGAAATGAAAAACCGCGCCGACGCTGGCGGCATAAACCAGCCGGTGCAGTGCTTTCCAGGATCTGGCGCCGAGACGCTTGACCATGGCCTTGGGCGAGGTCACGGCCAGGGCCAGCAGGATCACGTAACAGGCCATGCCGACGGTGATGTAGTTGCGCTTTAAGATGTCGGCGCCGATGTCGGCGAAGTCGAAAAACTGATCCAGCCCGACATAACTTAAAAGATGCAGGGTGGCATAGGCGAAGGCGAACAGGCCGAGCATGCGCCGGCGCGCCATCAACCAGGTCCAACCGGTGAGCCGGGTGACCGGGGTAACGGCCAGCGCGACCAGCAAAAACCTGAGCGCCCAATCGCCGAGATAGCGGTTGACGGCTTCGATGGGATTGGCGCCAAGGCCGCCCGAACCCGCACGCCATGCCAACCACGCCAGGGGGAGAAGGCATAGGGAAAAGAGCGCGGGCCTTAGGGCCTTTGCATAACGGCGCTTCGGGCTCATGCCTGCAATGATAAGGCGTTTAGAAGAATTTGGCCAAATCCATGTTGGAATACATGTGCGCCACCTGTTCTTCGTAGCCGTTGAACATCAGGGTCGAACGCTTGAGAAATTCGCCGATGCGCCGTTCCTTGGCCTGACTCCATCGGGGATGGGAAACTCCGGGATTGACGTTGGAATAAAATCCGTATTCATCCGAAGCCTGCATATCCCAGGTGGTTTTGGGCATGGTCTCGACGAATTTTATTTCGACGATGGATTTAATGCTCTTGAAGCCGTATTTCCACGGCAGCACCAGACGGACCGGGGCGCCGTTCTGGTTGGGCAGCACTTCGCCATACAGGCCGACGGTGAGCAGTGTGAGCGGATTCATGGC
>JAOUPW010000377.1 GCA_029879665.1 Rhodospirillales bacterium
TCAAAAGTCCGCGACCCGATCTTGCGGGTCAGGGCAATCGCTTGCTCCGTCAAGGTGCTTGCGTTGTCGAAATCGCCCATGTCGCATGCGATATACGCCGCCAATCCGATAGCGATCGACTGCCCCCGCACGTTACCCAGGCCTTCCGTAATCGCCGCCGCCTCCAGTCCGATTTTCAGGACCTCCGTTGTAATGAGCTGGTAATAGCCGCTCCATCCGACCATGTAGAGGTTGGCCCCTTCGATGTCCCGAAATCCATGCCTGCGACACAGATCAATGCATTCCTTGAAGTAATTGTTGGACGAAATCATACGGCCGCGAATGTATTCGGCATCGCCAAGCCCCCCCAATGCCTGCGCCTCCGCTTCCGCCGATAAGGATTCCCGGGCAAAATGAAGCGCGCGCTGGTGCTGTTCGCGGCATTCATCCATCCGTCCCATGGGGAAATATATATTTCCTCTCATATGATGAATTTTCGACAGAGTCGCCGTCAGGCCATGCCCGGCGGCGATGGCTTCCGCCCGGCCGAGAACGACCAGAGCCTTTTCGTGCTGATCGATGATCCGCATGCTGCCTGCCTGGGCAAGTAGAAATTCAAGTTCCAGTTCCGCGCGTTCCGGCGAATCGTCCATGTTGCGCGTAACCGCAAACCCTTTGGCGAAATTACCGATCGCTTCCACGTGGGCGGACCGGTCCGCGGCATGTTTTCCGGCCCGGCGCCAATATTCGACGGCCTCCTTAATCATTCCCGCCTCGGTAAAATGATGGGCCAGGGTTTCCGGCTCGGATTCGGCCAAATCCGGAAACAAATCGTTGATCGCCCCGGCAATTCGGGCGTGAAGAAGTTGGCGCTGGCTTTTCAGCAGTCCGGCATAGGCCGTATCTTGAACAAGGGCGTGCTTAAACACATAGACCGCACCGTCCCCCACGCCCCGGCGGAACACCAATTCAGATTGAACAAGCCGGTCAAGGGCTTGGCGCAAATCGTTTTCGGCATATGACGCAACCGCCGCCAGCAGCGGGTATGAAAATTCCCGGCCGATGACGGCGCCCATTTGGGCGATTTCCTTGACCGGCGCCAGTTGATCGAGGCGCGCCATCAGCGAATCCTGCAAGGTCTCCGGGATGGCCAGGGGCGGGAGCGGCCCATCCAGCACATACGCATCGTCCCGTTCTTTCATCAGTCCTGATTCCAGAACGGTTTTAGTCAGTTCCTCGACGAACAACGGAACCCCATCGGTCTTTCCCACGATCTGGTCCAGGACTTCCGCCGGCAGGGTTTTGCCGCGCGTTACCTTGCTCACCATCTCTTCGGATTGACGGCGGTTCATACGGCTGAGAGACAACAGCGTCACCTGCGACTGTCCGACCCAGGGCGGATCAAATTCGGGGCGGAACGTAATCAGGATCATAATCGGCAGCGACGTCACTCGCTCAACAACGATATTCAACAGTTCCGACGAGGTCGCGTCGATCCAGTGGGCATCCTCGAATATCAGCAACAGGGGAGTGTTCGCCGCCAGGCCTGAAATCTGTCCGGCCAGGATGGAAAGGATTCTTTCCTTTATTTGTTGCGGACTCATATCCGGGGACGGATAACGGTTGCCGCCCGGCAGCGACAACAACTCGGCCAACACCGCAGCGTCGTCGTCACCGTAGTCCGGAAACCGGGAGATCCAGGTTTCCATTTTGTCCAGCTTCGTCTCCGGGCTGTCGCCTGACGCAAACCCCGCATCCCGTTCAAGTTGAATGATAAAGGGATAGAGGGCGCTGTTGGAATGATGCGGGGAACATTGAAAATTCAACCGGGCATGCGCGGCCCTTCCGGCCGTTTCGTGCATCGCCAGCGTCAGGCGGGATTTACCGATTCCCGCTTCGCCGGACAACAGGGCCACTTGGCCCTCGCCTTCCGTCGTGCGCTTCCATCTGCGATCGAGAATTTCTCTTTCCTCATCCCGGCCGGTCAAGGGCGTAAGCGCTGCGCTGTGGGCGGCCTCGAACCTGCTTTCCGCGATCCGGGAGGCCGTGACGGCCCATGCCTGAACGGGTCCGGATATCCCCTTCAGGGTTTGCGCGCCAAGATTTTCGTAATCGAAGTGCCCCCCCGTCAGCCGTTGCGTCGCCGGCGCGATCACCACCTGATTGGGCTTGGCCAGTCCCTGAAGCCGGGCCGCCAGATTGGGAGTTTCGCCCACCACCGCCGCTTCCTCCGACGCCCCTTCGCCGATCAGATCGCCCACCACCACCCGACCGGTGGCAATTCCGACCCTGACGCTTAGGGCCTGGACACCTTGGGAAGGACCGGGACGAAGGGAAAGGGCGGACACCGCGGTCACGATCTCCAATCCGGCACGCACCGCGCGCTCGGCGTCATCTTCGTGAGCCTGGGGATATCCAAAATAAACCAGAACCCCATCGCCCATGAAGCGGGCGATAAATCCTCCATAGCGTTTTATTACCCCGGCGCAGGTATCCTGATAGGCCCGGGTGACATCGCGCAGGTCTTCCGGATCCATGATTCCGGACAGAGCCGTTGATCCAACCAGATCGCAGAACATAACCGTCAGCTGCCGGCGCTCGGCCTTGTCTCCATCCGGCGCAGAACCCTGTGGTGCGCCATGCCTTTCGTTTTCCAAAGGCGCATCCGCGGATAATGACAGCCCGCACCCGCCACAGAATTTTTCATCGGATTCATTCGCAAATCCACATTTTGGGCACGCCGAAGCCAGCACCGTTCCGCACTGTGCGCAAAATTTTCGGCCTTCGCGGTTATCGGCACTGCAATTAGGACACTGCATCACTGAATTTCATATTTCCGGGAAAGAAAAAATCGATCAACCGGCATGATACTGTAACGGGATTTATAGACAAGCCGGATGGATTTCGGCCCCCGCGCAGGCCCTAGCCGTTTTCGGCCAATACGTGCCCGGCGAGATAAAGCGAGCCGGCGATCAGCACCCTGGCCGGGGTGGGATCTTCGGAGGTAATGGCAGCCAGCGCCGCCGCAACAGTTTCACATGGCGAGCCTTCCAGGCGCAGGTCACGGGCGGTTGCCGCCAGGGCTTCAGCGCTCAGCGCATTTTCCTCGCCGGGAATGGCAACGGTGCGCACGCTTTTCACCTTGCCCTCCAGGGGCTGGAGAAATTTTACCGGATCCTTGGTGTTGAGCATACCGAAGATCAGGTGCAGGGGCTTATCCCGCCAGTGGCGGAACTGGGCGGCGATGGTTTTCGCCGCCGCCGGATTGTGCCCGCCGTCCAGCCATAGCTCCCAATCTTGCGGCAGGGCGTCCACCAGCGGGCCTTTGCCCAGACGCTGCATCCGC
>JAOUPW010000378.1 GCA_029879665.1 Rhodospirillales bacterium
TGGCCTTGCGTCCGGCCAAGGCTTTCATCAGGCCGATCACCACTCCGGAACCCCCCATATCCCATTTCATGTCTTCCATGTTGGCGGAGGGCTTGATGGATATCCCCCCCGTATCGAAGGTTACCCCCTTACCGATAAAGGCGATGGGACCTGTATTTTTCCCCGATTTTCCCACGCCGGAAGCAGCTTTCTTAGGAGCTCCATTCCATTGCATCACAACCACCTTGGGCTCCCGGACGCTCCCCTGTGCGACCCCGAGCAGGGCGCCCATGCCCAATTTTTCCAGATGGGTTTGCCCAAAAACCTCAACCTTGATTCCCAGATCGCTGAGTGTTTTTGCCTGTTCGGCCAATGTTTCGGGATAAATCACGTTCGCCGGTTCGGAAACCAGATCACGGGTAAAGAACACACCGTTGGCGATCCAATCTTTAGGCGAGAATGCGCGTTTCGCCTCCGCAACCTGATTGCACAATACAGTCATGGATTTCAGGCTCGGTTTTTCTTCCTTCTTTTGCTTGGTCCGGTACTTGTCAAAATTGTAGGAACGGAGCTTGGCGCCAAAGGCAAGTTCGGCAGCCATTTCCGGCGCACTCATCCCGCAGCCCTTGATCTCGTCCACGGCGACGGAAACCTCGGTCACGCCGACACTTGCCAATGTCGCGAAAATAAGGCCGCCGGCATCCTGCATACGCAGATCGTCAATATCTTCAGGTTTGCCAAGACCGATCAGGAAAACCCGGTCCAGCCGAGTCCCCACCGGGGCCAGTACACTAAGGGATTGGCCTTTGCTCCCCTTGAAACGGCTGCCCCTGATGGCCCGTTTCAACACGCCTTTCATTTTTTTATCCAACTGGACCGCACTTGGCGTGAGCTTCCGGTTTTCCAGCACGGCGACAACATATGCGCCTTTTCCTGGAATTGTCGGTTTGGCAAAAGAGACTTTCATGAACACTCCTCGTGATTATTCAACAGATTGGCGATGGCGGTGAAATAGTGTCACAAATCGCGGCTTTGGGAAACGGCATCGGGAATGGAAATTTCATCCGGAATCCGCTCCTTCCTGCCGCCGCTCATCAGCCAGAGAACGGCGCCGGGCAAGCTGATCACAATCGTAACCAGTCCGAACAGAACCGAAAGAGCCAGCGATCCTTCCTTGGGCACCCCGATCAGGGCAAAGGCCCAGACCATGGCGCCTTCGCGCACGCCCCATCCCGCAAGGGAAATGGGGATAGTGGTCACCAATATCACCGGCGGCAACAGCGCGAGGCAATCAATCCACGTCACCTCAAGCTCAAGGCCGAGTGCCAGAATATAGATCCCCAGCGTCAGATTGACGTGACCCAATGCCGCCCAGCTCAACGATTTAATTGAGGAAAGCGGAGTCAAAAAGACCTTTCGGGTGTCGGCTGCCACCAATGCCAGTCCGCGAACAATTTTTAAATGACTGATGGAACTGGGCAGACGGTCAAGAACCATCAGGAACACAAGTCCGCCGACCGCTGCCAGCGCCAGTATAATGAGTCCGGGCACGATCCAGGATGAAGCCTCCTCCCCGACCCGAGGTAGAAAAAACGGCTGCACCAACAGCACAACGATCACCAGCGCGATGACGGTCGCAACGCGTTCCAGCATCACGCCGTTGATCGCCCGGCCAAGGGGAAGCCCCTCTTGATAGGATTTATATATTCTTACCGCGTCCCCACCGACCGATGAGGGCAGAACCTGATTAAAGAAGGATCCGATCATAAAAAACCGCAACGCCGTCAGATACGAAAGGTAGGTATTGATCGCGCCTAAAACCGCCCGCCAGCGGAAAACGCAGATGATCACCTGCAAAGTAAGAATGCCGAACCCGAGCGCCAGCATCCAGGGGTCGATTCCCAAGAGCCGCTCCCTGGTATCGGTGAGATCAACTCCGACCTTTTCGATCAGAAACCAGATAAGCGCAATGGATATGAGGAGCTTGAGGGCCGCGGAGAGCCATTTCTTGAGCATGTATGTGCCGGATTGTCCGTCAGATGGAAGTTGGAAAAATATTTAGCAGGTTCCGAAAGTCCTGTCACGCCGCACTCATTCGGACCGGCTGGCGCCGGCTCCCCCAAGCCCCCGGGGGACCGTCGAACACGCCCGCGCAGGCCACGCCGCATTTGGCGCAATTACCGTCATCGGTCAAAGACCATTTTGACAGCACATACCAATCCCGCCCGATCAGAGTCTCCCCACAAGCGTGACAATAGGTGCTTTCCCCTTCGAAATCATGAATGTTACCGGTATAGGCATGGTGGACGCCGTTTTCGCGGGCAATGGCACGAGCCCGGGTCAGGGTCGCGGACGGTGTTGCCGGTTTATCCATCATTTTCCATGACGGATGGAATGCGGAAAAATGCATCGGCACATCCGGGCCCAGATTTTTCACTACCCAGCGGGTCATGGCGTCGATTTCTTCTTCCGAATCGTTTTCACCCGGAATCAGCAGGGTGGTGGTTTCAAACCAGACATCGGTCTCGTGTTTCAGGTAGGTCAGGGTTTCAAGAACATTGTCCAGATGGCCCGAACACAGCCGGTGATAAAAGTCTTCCGAGAAACATTTCAGATCCACGTTGGCGGCATCAATATGTCGAAAGAATTCCTTCCTCGGTTCCTGCGAAATATAACCCGCCGTCACCGCCACGGTCTTGAGGCCGCGCCTGTGACAGGCCTCGGCCACGTCCACAGCGTATTCGAAAAAAACCACCGGATCGTTATAGGTTAACGCGACGCTGCGGCAGCCGAGCCGTTCGGCGGTTTCGGCGATGGCCTCCGGGGACGCCTGATCGGCAAGAACGTCGAATTCCCGGGCCTTGCTGATGTCCCAGTTCTGGCAAAACTTGCACGTCAGATTGCAACCGGCTGTGCCAAAAGAAAAAACAGGGGTTCCCGGCAAAAAGTGATTGAGGGGTTTCTTCTCGATGGGATCGACGCAAAAACCACTGGAGCGGCCATAGGTGCTCAGCACTACTTCGCCATCCAAGCAGGCGCGCACGAAACAAAGCCCCCGCTGTCCCTCATGTATTTTGCATAACCGGGGGCACAGGTCGCACTGCACCTGCCCTTCCCCGATGGAGTGCCAGTATTTGGTCTTTACCGTATCCGATATTTTTTCCATTTCTAACCTAATTCCGGCCGAACGCCCGGCGGCGACGATTGATTTCTTCCACACTTAAACCCGCGCCTGTTTCTTTCATTATATCATAGTCCCGTTTCGTGGTCTTGCGGCCGCTCCATTGAATGTTCAACTCCGGCAGCAGACCGTTTGCCGAAACCAAGGACGTGGCCATA
>JAOUPW010000014.1 GCA_029879665.1 Rhodospirillales bacterium
ATCCGGTGCGCATCGAAGGCGGCGCCATGGGCCGCATGGACAGCGCCATCTACAAGGGCAGGAAGATGGGCATCCGGGAACTTTCCCGGGAAATGAAAATCTGGTCGATCAACGGCGTCGTCGCGCATACGGCAAAAATGCCGCCCATGCTGACTCTTAAAAAAGGCCGCACCTATATTCTGCAATTCCGCAACGACACGTCCTGGCCCCATCCCATGCACCTTCACGGGCAGGTTTTTCACCTGTTGTTACGGAACGGCAAGCCGGTCGCCCACCGCCCGGCCATGGACACCATCTTCCTCGAACCCGGAGAAACGGTGGAAGCGGGAATAGTCGCCGACAATCCCGGCGACTGGTTGTTCCATTGCCACATTCTTGAACATCATCAGGCGGGGATGGCTTCGGTCATCCGTGTCGCATAGGTAAAAAGGTTTTACGATCATGGCCGGAAAAAAGAATAAACCTGATGACGACGGCTCCGGTCGGGCGTTGATGATCGGACTCGCCGGCGCGATTCTGGTGATCGGCGGCTATGCCGCCTTCGCCCTTTACGGCGAAGGCGTGCCGAGCCCGGAAGAACAAGCACAAGCCGAAGTCCGGATGGCCGCCAAGGGCAAGCAGATTTACGCCGATAACTGCGCCTCATGCCACGGCGACAAGTTGCAAGGCGAAGCCGTCGACTGGAAACAAAAGAAACCCGACGGCACACTCTTTGCGCCGCCCCATGATGCGACCGGACACACCTGGCATCATCCGGACGGTATACTGTTCAAGATCACCAAAAACGGTGGCCAGGCCGCCGCCCCGCCGGGGTTCAAGAGCAACATGCCGCCCTTCGGCGAAATCCTTTCCGACGATGAGATCCGTGCCGTGCTCACCTTCATCAAGCAATCCTGGCCGCCTGAAATCCGCGAACGCCAGACCCGGATGAGCCAGCAGGCGGGGTAACCGCTTACGACCGGTTGACCCGCCACAGAACCGAAGGGCCCGCCATCAGCAATACGGCGAGAACGGCGAAGGCCCAGATCCAGGCGGAGGCCAGACTCTCGCCGCCGGCAAGATCGAGAACAAATCCGAACAGCACAGGCCCAACGAAGGCGCCGACGGATCCGGCCGTGGCGTGCAGGGATATGACCGCGCCGCGATAATCCGCATCGGTGGCGGCAATAAGGCCGGCGTTAACACTGCCGGTATCGGCGGAAGCAAGAAAACTGTAGGCCATAACCAGCGCCGTCACCTGCCAGTACAGTGCGCTCAGAGAAAGGCCGACGGCAAGCCCCACCAGCGGCGACAGAACCATGATGACGCACACCACCAAATGCCTGGGAAGGCGGGCGGAAAATTCGTTGGCGATCAACATTCCCGTCAGCCCGAACAGATTGGCAAAAACAACAACGGTTGGCGGCGACAGCGCGCCGGCGCGCGCATCCGGAAGCTGAGTGGAGAGCGAAAACGTCAGCAACGCCACCAGCCAGGTCCGCATGGTTGAGGTTTCAACGTTGTGGATCGCATAAACCCACATATAGGCCAGCAATTTCCGGTTGGATAAAATCCGCTGAAAGGGAATACGCCGCACCGCCGGTTTGTCGACCACCGGACGAGACGGCAGCGCCAGAACGGTGAGCAAGAATCCCATCACCGGCCCCAGCGCCAGCAACCTCAATCCCTCCCGCCAGGGAAACACCGTGGTTATTTCACCGCAAATAAAAAAAGATAACGCCACGCCTAAGGGAAACGATGCGGTGTAAGTGGAAACCCCGCGGCCGCGCGCATGCTCGGGCAACACGTCGGACAACGCCTTCAGCCCCGGCATGTAGATCCCGGCGAAGCCGGCGCCCAGCACTCCCCACCACAGGGTTGCCGACCAGAAACCGGAGGCGAAAAAACTGAACCCGACGATGGCGACGGCACTCAGGGCCATACCGGCAAGGATCACGCGCCTGGGGTCCATGTGGTCGGTCAGGTTAGCTGTAAAAGGCACGATAGAAACATAACCGGCGAAAAAAACGCCGCCGATCCAGCCGGCCTCGGTATTGGTAAGGCCCCATTCAACCTGCAACATCGGTAACATCACAGGATAAGCGACCATCGCCGCCATGCCCGAAGCAACGGCGACGGTCAACGTCAACGTGGTCGCAACCGCGGAACGTAACGCCATCGAAATCCCCCCTTGCCCGGCGCCGGTTCAGCGCAGAAGGTTACTGATCGGTGCGAGGTTATTCCACCGTTACGCTTTTGGCGAGGTTTCTCGGTTGATCCACATCGGTGCCCTTGATCACGGCGACGTGGTAGGCGAGCATCTGCGCCGGGATGGCGTAGAGGATGGGGGCGGCAAAGGAATCCACTTCGGGTAAAGTCACGGTCGCCGCCGCCAATCCGCCCAGTCGTTTTATCCCTTTGGCGTCGCTGAAGAAGATGACACGACCGCCTCGGGAAATGACTTCCTGCATGTTGCTGGCGGTTTTATCGAACAGATCGTCCGAGGGCGCGATCACGATCACCGGCACGCCGTCGTCGATCAGCGCGATGGGCCCGTGTTTCATTTCACCGGCGGCATAGCCTTCAGCGTGGATATAGGAAATTTCCTTGAGCTTGAGCGCGCCTTCCAGCGCGATGGGGTAGCTGGACCCGCGCCCGAGATAAAGCACGTCGCGCGCCTTGGCCACTTCCCGGGCGAGACCGCGCAAGTGTTTATCGTGGTTGAGCACCTCAACCGCGCGGGACGGCACCTCGGTCAGGGCCAGTGAAAGCTTGGCTTCCGTTTCGTGATCGATGGAGCCGCGCGCACGCGCGGCAACGATGGCGAGGCAGGCCAGCACCGTCAGCTGGGTGGTAAAGGCCTTGGTCGAAGCCACGCCCACTTCCGGCCCGGCATAGGTTTTCAGAACCGCATCCGATTCCCGGGCGATGGTGCTTTCCGGCACGTTGACGATGGAAACGATCTTTTGGCCTTGCGAGCGGGCGTAACGCAGTGCCGCCAGGGTATCCGCAGTTTCACCCGATTGGGAAATGAACAGCGCCAGCCCGCCTTCCGGCATGTCGGCGCGCCGGTAGCGGAATTCGGACGCCACATCCACCTCAACCGGAATGCGGGCGTATTGTTCCAGCCAGTATTTGGCGACCATGCAGGCATAATAAGAAGTGCCGCAGGCGATCAGGGTCATCTTGCTGACGCGGGCGAAATCAACGCCGAGGTCGGGCAGCGTCACGGTGCGTGTCGTCGGGTTGATAAAGCCGTGCAGCGTATCGCCGATCACCTGGGGCTGTTCGAAAATTTCCTTGAGCATGTAATGGGCGTAACCGCCCTTGCCGATGGCATCCCCGGTCAGTTCGGTCGTGCGGATGTCGCGGTTGACCTGCCTGCCGTCGGCGTTGAAGACGGTGGCGCCGGAGCACGTGATCTCGGCCCGATCGCCGTCTTCCAGATACATGATGCGGCGCGTCAGCGGCGCCAGCGCCAGCGCATCGGACCCCAGATACATTTCGCCGTCGCCGAAGCCGATGGCCAACGGCGGCCCCTGGCGAACGCCAATCATCAGATCATGAACGCCCGCAAAGATAACGCCCAAGGCAAAGGCGCCCTGCAAACGTTTCAAGGTTTCCGCCGTTGCCTGTTCCGGCGTTAGCCCATTGTCGAGCAACCGGGTGATCAAGTGGACGATCACCTCGGTATCGGTGTCCGACGCCAGGGTATGACCCTGGGCGGTCAACTCGTCACGTAATTCCTGAAAATTTTCGATGATGCCGTTGTGTACCACGGCAACCCGGCCGGTGGCGTGGGGATGGGCGTTTTTCTCGTTGGGAACGCCGTGAGTCGCCCAGCGGGTATGGCCGATGCCGATCTTCCCCTGTATCGGGTTTGCGGCGATCTGTTGCTCCAGATTGACCAGCTTGCCTTCGGCGCGGCGGCGTTCGATGGCGTCGACGGCCAAGGTCGCAATGCCGGTGGAATCATATCCCCGGTATTCGAGCCGTCGCAGGGCTTCTATAAGAAGGGGCGCGCAATCCTGCTTGCCGATGATGCCGATGATGCCGCACATGATTCAGGATTTCCCCTTTTCGCGCGTTTTCCGGTTGCGGATGCGCTTGGCGCCGCCCTTGACTTCCTTGTGCGTGGCCCGGGTCAGCGCAACAGAGTCCACGCCGACGTCTTCAGCAATGACGCTGCCTGCGCCGATGATGGCGCCGTCACCGACGCTGACCGGGGCCACCAGCGCCGTGTTGGAACCGATGAAGGCGCCGGCACCGATATCCGTGTGTGATTTACTGAAACCGTCATAGTTGCACGTGATGGTGCCTGCGCCGATGTTGGCCTTGGCGCCAACGCGGGCATCACCAACGTAAGACAGGTGATTAACCTTGGCGCCGGTTTCAATGGTCGCGTTCTTGACCTCGACGAAATTGCCGACGCGGGCGTCCTTGCCAACCCGCGCGCCGGGACGCAGACGGGCAAAGGGGCCGACGACGGCGCCCTCTTCCAGGGTTGCGCCTTCGAGATGGCTGAAGGCGCGCACTTCCACATTGTCGGCAACAACAACTCCGGGACCGAAAAAAACGTTAGGGCCGATGGTCACGTCCCGCCCCAGGCGGGTGTCAAAGGAGAACCAGACGGTTTTCGGATCAAGCAGCGTCGCGCCGTTGGCCATGGCGGATGCCCGCAGCCTTTCCTGTACGATTTCTTCCGCCACTGCCAGTTCGGCCCGGGAATTAACGCCGGTAAGTTCCGACACGTCCCCTTCGACGTAGGCGCAGGTGCGGCCGTCTTCCCGCGCCAGGGCGACCGCATCGGTAAGGTAATATTCACCCTTGGCGTTGTCGTTTCCGATACGGTTCAGTATTCCCAACAGTACAGCTCCATCCAGCGCCATGACGCCGGAATTGCAAAGATCGATTTTCAGTTGCCCGTCCGTTGCCTCCCGGGCTTCGACGATGGCGTTCAAGTGTCCGCCCTGATCCAGTATCAGACGGCCGTAGGCGCCGGCATCGTCGGGCCGAAAACCAAGCACCACCACCGCCGGGTTATCCGGCCCCCGCCGGGCCGCCAGCAAGGCGTGAAGGGTTTCGACCGTGATCAGGGGGGTGTCGCCATAAAGCACGACCACTTCACCGTCGAACCCGTCCAGATGATCACGCGCGGCCAGAACCGCATGGGCGGTGCCGAGCTGTTCTTGCTGGATAACGCACGGGTGCGGACCCACGGCGGCGGCGACGTCGTCCATGCCGGAAGCGGTCACCACCACGGTCTTGTCGAATCCGGCGATTTCCAGGGTTTCCATCAGGTGGCCGATCATCGGGCGCCCGGCGAGCGGATGCAGGACCTTGGGCAATGCGGATTTCATCCGCGTGCCCAAGCCCGCGGCGAGAACGATGGCGGTGGTTTTTTTCTTGGTCATTATGGATCTGTTGTTTAAAAGACCGGGTATCAGGCCTGAAGCGTTCAGACAGTGCCACAAGGCCGCAACTACGCCAAGTCAAAGATTATTACGCTTTTTTTCAATGGAATCATTGCCTAAACCGCCGCTCCGCGCCGTTCTTTTCGATCTGGACGGAACCCTGGTCGACAGCGCGCCCGACCTTCTGACCGCCGCCAACAAATTGTTGGCTGAAGTCGGCCGCCGTGCGCTCGATCTTTCCGAGTTGACCCTGATGGTTGGCGACGGGGTGCCGAAGCTGGTGGAACGCTGCTTTGCCGCCACCGGCGAGGTTCCGGACGAGGCCAGCCTGAAAGACATGTACAAGCGCTACATGGGCTTTTACGAAGGCCATGAATCCGATCTCACCCGCCCCTACCCCGGCGCCCTGGAAGCCCTGAACCGGATGCAGGCGGAAGGGTATGTGATGGCCGTCTGCACCAACAAGCCCCACGCCCCGGCACTGGGGCTGCTCGCCAGCCTGAAACTGGAGCGGTATTTTCCGGTCGTCATAGGCGCCGACAGCATTCCCGGCGTCATCAAGCCCGACCCCCGGGTTCTGCTATCGGCGCTGGAAGCACTGGGCGCGACCCCGGACGAAGCGATTATGATCGGCGACAATCAGAACGACGTCATCGCCGCCCGCGGCGCCGGGCTGCCGGTTGCGATCGCCACTTACGGCTATACCCGCGTCGCGCCCGCGGATATGGACGCCGATGTCTTGTTCGACAGCCTGGACGAACTGCCCGGAATTTTTTCCAAAATATCCTGAACTTTTTTCGAATCCGTCTATTATTCAGGCGAAGGGAGTCCTCAGCATGGCTGAACCCGACGGACCAACCGACGCCAAATTCCGAGAAGCGCTTGTCCACCATCAGTCCGGGCAGATTCAAATTGCCGCCGAACTCTATCAGCAGCTTCTCGACAGCGGATTCGATCACACGGACGTACTCGGCTTTTACGGCGTCGCCGCCTTTCAACTGGGCCAGTCGGCCAAGGGAATCGAATTGCTGCACGCGGCCCTCGAAAAAGACCCCGCCAATATCCGCGCGTGCGGCAACCTGGGGGTGGTTCTGGAAGCGGAAGGCCGGCTGGATGAGGCGGAAGCGGCGTATCAACAGGCGCTTCGGATCGATCCCTATTATACCGAATCCCTTTTCAATCTCGGCAACGTGTTACTGGCCCAAGGCCGGTACATTGAAGCGGAAGCGGCCTACGCCCGGGCGGTGGAAACGAACCCCGCCCATGCCCAAGCTTACAATAACTTAGGTCTTGCCCTGCGCGAACAGGGCCGGGCTTCCGAATCCGTCACCGCCCTTCGCCGCGCCCTTGAAATCGATCCCGGTTATGTCGAGGCCCTGAACAATCTGGGACTGTCACTGCGGGCGGCGAAAGAAACGGAGGAAGCGGAAGCGTCCTTTCGCAGGGTGCTGGAACTTCGGCCCGATTACGCCGATGCCATAAGCAACCTGGGCGTTCTTCTGCATTGGAAGGGGGAACTTACCGAAGCCGAAACCCTGCTGCGTCGCGCCATCAAGCTTAGGCCCGGCGCAGCCGGACCGCTCGCCAACCTGGGCGCGACGCTGCAAAAACAGGGCCGCTACGAAGACGCGGAAGCGGCCTTCCGCGAAGCCATCAGGCACAATCCGGACCACGCAGAATCCCATTTCAATTTGGGCATCATTCTGTTGCTGACCGGACGCTTTGCCGAAGGCTGGAAGGAAAACCAATGGCGGTGGCGGGCGAAGGACTTTCCGTCCGAACGGCGCACATTCGATCAGCCCCTGTGGGACGGCAGCGCGCTGGCGGGGCGCAGGCTCCTGATCTATGCCGAACAGGGATTGGGCGACGCCATTCAACTGGTGCGGCTGGCCGCGGGGGTGAAGGGCGGCGAGGTTTATTTCGAGTGTCCGGAACCGCTGGCCCGCCTGTTCAAAACGGCGAACGGAATCGACCGGGTCATCGTTCACGGCGAGGCGCTGCCCGGCTTTGACGTTCAGGTGCCGGCCTTCGAGCTTCCCGGCGCCTTGAACGTGACGCTGCAAACCATCCCCGATGCCTGCCCCTATCTCCACGCCGACGGAACCGACGTCGCCCGCTGGCGCGAACGGATCGGCGGCACCGGCGGCTTCAAGGTGGGGTTGGTGTGGGCGGGCAAGCCGAACCATGCCAACGACCGGGAACGCTCGATGGGCCTTGAAGCGATGCAGCCTTTGCTGGAAGTGCCGAATGTTGAGTTCTACTCCCTGCAAATGGGCGAAAAGCGCCTGGAATTGGAAGCCGTCCCGGATCTGGCACGGAGGATCTGCGACCTGGCGCCCCAGATCGAAGATTTCGCCGACACCGCGGCGGCGCTTGACTGCCTCGACCTTTTGATCACCGTGGATACCTCCGTCGCCCATCTCGCCGGTGCCCTGGGCCGGCCGGCGTGGGTGATGATCCCGTTCGCCCCCGACTGGCGCTGGATGCGCGAAGGCGGGACCTCACCCTGGTATCCAAGCCTCAGGCTGTTCCGCCAGCAGGCGCCGGACGAAGGGCCGGCGGCGGAAAAATGGGCCCCGGTGGTGGCCCGTATGGTCGATGAACTGGCCGAATTGGCGGGGGCCAAGGAGCCCCGAGGCGGCCGCCCGTCTTGACAGAGGCGGGAGGCGCGGCTTTATATGACGCCCCTTGCCCCAAAGATCCCTGGGGCGCCAAGGAATCCCGGGCGCGTAGCTCAGCGGGAGAGCACTGCCTTCACACGGCAGGGGTCACAGGTTCAATCCCTGTCGCGCCCACCATCAACCCAAACGGAGTATTCCATGGAGATCGCCATCATCGGCGGCGGCATCACCGGCCTTGCGCTGGCCATGCATTTGCACAAGCGGGGGAAAACCTGTCGCGTATATGAAGCCGCGCCGAAAGTAAAAGAACTGGGCGTCGGCATCACCCTGCTGCCCCACGCCATGCACGAGTTCAGGGAGCTGGGGTTGGAGCAGGATCTGCTCAAGGCCGGCATCGAAAATCGCGAGAGTTGTTTCTTCAACCGGTTTGGGCAGCTGATCTACAAGGAACCCCGCGGCAAGTTCGCCGGATACGAAACGCCGGAAGTCGGCATCCATCGCGGCCGCCTGCACATGATTCTATTCCAGGCCGCGCGTGAACGACTCGGCGCCGAGCGAATCCTGGAAGACCGCAAATGCACAGGCGTCCGCCAAGCCGGCGGCAAGGTTTTTCTCAGCCTCGAGCAGACCTCCAGCGGCGAACCCCTGCCCGAAATCGAAGCGGATATCGCTATTGCCTGCGAAGGGGTCAATTCAACGATCCGCAAACAGCTCTACCCCCATGACCAAGTGGTCTATACCGGCATCAACACCTGGCGCGGCACCACGTTAATGCCGCCGATCCTGGGCGGACGCACCTATATGCGGGTCGGTTCCATCCGCACCGGCAAGATCGTCATCTATCCGATCGTCGACGATTACGACGGCCAGGGGAACCAGCTGATCAACTGGATGGCGGAAATCGAAACCGGCGATACGTCGCAACGCAACGACTGGAACAAGCCCGGCGAGTTGAAGGATTTCTATCATCTGTATGAAAACTGGACCTTCGACTGGTTGGACGTGGCGAAAATGATCCGCGATGCCGGCTCCATTCTCGAATACCCGATGGTCGATAAGGAACCGGTTGGGCGCTGGACCTTCGGCCGCGTGACCCTGGCCGGCGACGCCGCCCACCCCATGTACCCGCGCGGTTCCAACGGCGCCGCCCAAGGGGTGATCGACGCCCGCACCCTGGCCGGACACCTCGCCGCCACCGACGACGGCGAGGCCGCCCTCAAGGCTTACGAAGACGACCGAATCGAAAAGACAGCGGCGGTGGTCCGCACCAACCGCAGGAATCCGCCGGATTTCATCAATATCAAGGTCGAGGAGCTGGTCGGCGACAAACCGTTCGAAAACCTGGACGATTACATCACCCAGGACGAATTGAGAGCATTATCGGACGGCTACAAAAAAGTAGCCGGCTTCAGCCTGGACTCGCTGAAACAGCGTCCGGAATGACCGCGGTGGTTTCAATTTCCAATTTCGCGCCGTCTTCGATGAAACCGCTGACTTCGATCACCGCCATCACCGGGTAGTGGCGGCCGATAATTTCGCGGTAGGCCTGACCGATATCTTTCAAGGCTGACAAATATTCCCGCTTGTCGCCGATGAACCAGGTCATGCGAACGATATGTTCTGGCTTGGCCCCGGCTTCTTGCAATACCGCAATAATATTCAACAGCACCTGGCGGAACTGGCCCGCGAAATCATCGGTCTCGAACCGTTCCTGTTCGTTCCAACCGACCATGCCGCCGACATAAACGGTGCGGCCGCCGGCGACGATGCCGTTGCTGTAACCTTTGGCGCGCGGCCATCCGGGGGGTTGTAGAAACGTGTGGGGACTTTCCATCATTCATTTTCCCTCAATTTGAATCTCTGGATTTTTCCGGTCTGCGTTTTAGGCAGTTCATGGGTAAATTTAATGGCGCGCGGATATTTGTAAGGCGCGATGGTGGCCTTGACATGGTCCTGAAGGGTTGTTGCCATCTGCGCATCGGCAACAAAGCCTTCACGCAGGACCACGTAGGCTGTGACGATCATGCCACGCTGCTCATCGGGAGTGCCGACCACGGCACACTCCAATACGCTTTCATGGAGAAGCAGCGCCTGTTCCACATCCGGACCGGCAATGTTGTATCCGGACGATACGATCATGTCGTCGGACCTGGCGACGAAATGGAAATTCCCCTCTTCGTCCTGGGTGAAACTGTCTCCTGTCAGATTCCATCCCTTTCTGACGTATTCCGCCTGACGGTCGTCCGCCAGATAGCGGCATCCGGTCGGACCGCGAACGGCCAGACGTCCAACTTCCCCCCGGGGAACCTCGTCCATATGATCATCGACCACCTTCGCCTCATAGCCGCCGACCACGCGCCCGGTCGAACCCGGCCTGGCGTCATCCAAACGGTTCGAAATGAATATATGAAGTAACTCTGTGGCGCCGATGCCGTCCAGCAAGGGCTTCCCGGTCTTGGCCACCCATTCGTCGAAAATCGCCGCCGGCAGGGTTTCGCCCGCGGATACGGCGCAGCGCAAGGTGGACAGATCGGCCCCTTTTTCCATTGCTTGCAGCATGACCCGATAAGCCGTCGGCGCGGTAAAGCATATGGTTGCGTGATAGGTTTCAATGATGTTGATCATTTCCGGCGGAGACGCGTTTTCAAGCAGGGTTGCCGTCGCGCCGAAACGCAGCGGAAAGATGGCCAAACCGCCAAGGCCGAAAGTAAATGCCAGGGGCGGAGAACCGACGAACACATCATCAGGCGTCACATTCAGAACTTCTTTCGCATAACCATCGGCAATGACCAGGAGGTCACGGTGATAGTGCATGGTTGCCTTCGGATTCCCGGTCGTTCCCGAAGTAAAACCAAGAAGCGCAACATCATCACGGCCGGTGCGGACGGCGTCAAATTTAACACTTTTGTTGAGCGCCGCGCGATCCAGCTCAGCATCGTGATTGGCCGTTCCGTCAAAACCGATAATTTTTTCAAGAAAATCGCTTTCCTTGGCGCACAGCGCCATTTCATCCATCAGTCGCGTATCGCACAAGGCCAAGTTAATCTCCGCCTTGTCGACGATTTTGGAAAGTTCGCCGGCGCGCAGCATGGGCATGGTATTGACGACCACCGCACCTGCTTTTGTAGCCGCCAACCAGCATGCCACCATGGCCGGATTGTTGGCCGAACGGATCAAAACACGGTTGCCCGGCTTGATACCGAAATCTTCCACCAATGCATTGGCAATGCGATTGGTCCAGTCGGCCAATTCTTTATATGTGCGTTGCCGGCCATTGCCGATCAGCGCGGTATGATCGCCGAATCCTTTTTCAACCATGTCATCGGTCAGGGCGACGCCGGCATTCAGATATTCCGGGTAGGCATATTTCTCCAATAAAAAATCAGGCTGCCATTCCGCCATCGGCAGGTTGTCCCGGGTGAACGTATCGTAATGCGCAGTGGGGCCCAGGTCAGCTATCCTAGCCATGAATCCCTTCCTTTTGTTTCAGCCGGCTAAAAATACCCGCCAGCACGTCCAGATCCTTATCGTTTAATTCTGAAAACAATTCATTGACCCTCGCGGCGTGTTTCATTGCCATCCTCGCAAAGAACTCGTGTCCTTTTGGCGACAACCGGACCAAAGTCGATCGCCGATCGTTTTCGACAATTCCCCGCTCCACCAACCCATCGGAAACCAACCGATCAACGATGCCGGTGACGTTGCCGTTGGACACAAGCAGATGCTTGGAAAGGGCGCTCATTTTCAGCCCCTCT
>JAOUPW010000379.1 GCA_029879665.1 Rhodospirillales bacterium
AGCCAGGGCGCCCCTCGGCATCACTGTGGTCGGCGGCCTCGCGGTATCGCAAGTCATCACCTTATTCCTGACGCCGGTTATCTATCTGTATCTCGACAAAATTCAGCGGATATTACATCGCAAGACACCCGATGCAGCCCCCTTACCGCCAAAACTGACGGACATCGGCACCCTCCCCGGCGAGTAACGCGTCAGCTGGTCATTGACCGGGGCGCAGACTGCAAGGAAGCGGGTCGCCGCCCCCACCCGTCTTATTCAAGATTGGGCCAAACCATTCAGGATCGGGCAATCGGGGCGGTCATCGCCGTGGCAGCAGTCGGTCAGGTGAACCAAGGTATCGCGGATGCTTTCCAGTTCGGCGATGCGCCGTTCGACTTCCTCGATGTGGCGCAGCGCCAGTTCCTTGACGTCGGCGCTGGCCCGGTTGGTATCCTGCCACAGGGCCACCAGATTGGAGACATCCTTAACCGTGAAGCCCAGTTTGCGCGCCCGCTGGATAAACCTGAGCGTTTCCACATCGGTCTGGCCGTAATTGCGGTAACCGTTATCGGTTCTGAAGGCCGGTGGGATCAGGCCGATTTCCTCGTAATAGCGGATGGTCTTGGCGGGGACGCCGGATTTTTCGGCAACGGTTCCAATGTTCATGTCTCAATCTCCTAAAAGCTAATCAGTGTTGCGCCGGGTGCCATCGGCGCAACAGCAGCGAATTGGTCACCACCGAAACGCTGCTCATGGCCATGGCCGCGCCCGCGATCACCGGTGACAACATGCCGGCGGCGGCCAGGGGAATAGCGATGATGTTGTAAATGAACGCCCAGAACAGGTTCTGGCGGATTTTGCTGTAGGTCGCCCGCGACACGCTAATGGCATCCGCCACCAGGTTGGGCGCGCCCCGCATCAGGGTAATGCCCGCCGTGTGCATGGCCACATCCGTACCGGTCCCCATGGCGATACCCACATCGGCTGCGGCCAGCGCCGGCGCATCGTTTACACCGTCGCCGACCATGGCGACGATCTTGCCCTCGGCCATCAGGCGCTCGATTTCAACCGACTTGTCTTCGGGCAACACTTCCGCCAGCAGGTTATCGACGCCCACTTGCCGCGCCACCCAGGACGCCGAGCGTTCATTATCGCCGGTCAGCATGATGGTTTCGATGCCGCGCCGTTTCAGATCCCTGATCGCGTCCTTGGCGCCTTCCTTGACCGTATCGCCGACGGCGATGATGCCAAGCAGGCGCGCATCCGGCGCCGTTTCGGCAATCCACATCACCGTCCGGCCCTGATTTTCATAGGTCACCGCATCCTCTTCCAGCGGAGCGTGATCGACGCCGACTTCGTCGAGAAGCCGCCGGTTGCCGATGGCGAGGGCGCGCTCCGCGACGGTGGCGGTCAGGCCGCGTCCGGTTTTGCTCTGAAACTCGGCGACCGGAGATAATACAAGACCCTCGTCTTCGGCGCGGGCCAGCACCGCCTTGCCCAGCGGGTGTTCGCTGCCCTGCTGGGCGGCAGCAGCCAAGACGAGAAGGTCCTGTTCGCCACCCTCAAGGGCGATAATGGCGGCGACCCGGGGCTTGCCTTCGGTCAGGGTGCCGGTTTTATCGAAGACCACGGTGGTCAGGTGATGAGCCCGTTCCAACGCGTCCGCATCCTTGATCAGGATCCCGCGTTTGGCCGCAACCCCGGTGCCGACCATGATCGCCGTCGGCGTCGCCAACCCCAGGGCGCAGGGGCAGGCGATGACCAGCACCGTAACGGCGGTGATGATGGCCTCGGTCAACGCCATTCCCGCCATCGACCAGCCGAACAGGGTGACGGCGGCAATCGCCACCACCACGGGAACGAAAACGGCGGCAATCCGGTCGACCAGCTTCTGCACCGGCGCCTTGCTCGCCTGGGCGCTCTGGATCAGGTTGATAATACGCGACAGGGCCGAATCGGAACCGACCGTGGTGGCGCGGACTTTGATCAAGCCCTCCCCGTTGATGGCGCCGCCGGTGACTTCGTCGCCGACGCTTTTGGTGACCGGCAGACTTTCCCCGGTGAGCAGGGATTCGTCCACCTGGGTCGCACCTTCTTCGATCACCCCATCCACCGGCAGGCGTTCGCCGGGGCGGACCACAACCACATCGCCACGAACCACGGCGGTAGCGGGAATTTCAACCTCGCGGCCGTCGCGCAGCACCCGCGCCGTTTCCGGTCGCAGGTTCATCAGCGCGCGGATGGCCAGTGTGGTGGATCGCTTGGCGCGGCCTTCCAGCCACTTGCCGAGCAGCACCAGCGTGATGACGGCGGAAGACGCCTCGAAATATAAATGCCCGCCTCCGGCTTGCGGCCAGATCAATAGATACGTACTCAACCCCCAGGCGGCACCCGTACCGAGCACCACCAGCAGGTCCATATTGCCGGTGCCGGCTCGTAGCGCGCCCCAGGCCGGTTTATAAAACCGCGCACCGAAGAAAAACTGGATTGGGGTCGCCAACAACAACTGCACCAGCGGCGGCAACATAAAATCGGCGCCTAGGGGCACCGCCAGCATCTGCGCCAGGAACGGAAATGTGAACAGGGCCGCGCCAACCACCAGGGCGACGTCCTTTCGCGCCTTGCGCACGGCGGTGCGTTCCTCTTCGGCGAACTGGGCGTCGATATTTTCCACCGCCTTGGCGCCGTAACCGCTTTTTTCAACGGCACGGATCAGATCGGCCATGCCGGCGGCGCCGGCGCCGATGCTTACCTTGGCGTGTTCGGTGGCGAGATTGACTTCTGCGCTTTCGACTCCGGGAATATTCAGCAATGCCTTTTCAACCCGCGCCACGCAGGACGCGCACGTCATACCTTCGATGGCTAACTCGACGGTTTGCGCGGGAACGGAAAATCCGGCGCGGCCGATGGCGTCCGCGATTTCGCCTGAGGTCACCTTGCCTTCATCATAGGTCACATCCGCCTTTTCGGTGGCGAGGTTGACGCTGGCGGTTTCCACGCCGGGCAGATTAACGAGAACCTTCTCGATCCGGGTCGCGCAGGACGCGCACGTCATTCCCTCGACGGGAAAGGTAACCTTGTGATAAGGAACGGGCCCCTTGGCGTCCTGTTTTAGATCAAGAGCCGGGTTGTCAGGGGAGGTCATGGCGGTTTTTCCAGACATTCCAGTTTACTGTAAGCTACATATATTTAACCTTCCAGAAACAGGAAGGTCAAGGACTTGCCCCCCGGTCCTGAGCCCGGTCTTGACCACATGACCCTGCCCCGGCATTAATGCCCATCGAACCTGGGGCTGGGGGCGCTCCGAACCGGAATGTCCGGGACTGACGCT
>JAOUPW010000380.1 GCA_029879665.1 Rhodospirillales bacterium
CGGGTGGTCGTCACCACGGTTTCCGCGCTTATGCAACGGGTGGTGCCCCGGGAGTCGTTTTCAGAAAAATCCCTGAGCGCGACCCGGGGCGACCGTCTTAATCCAGAAACCCTGATCCGTTTCATGGACGCCAACGGCTATACCCGCACGGATACGGTTATGGAGGCGGGGGAATACGCCGTCCGTGGCGGCATCCTCGATCTATATCCGCCGGGGGAGGCGGAGCCCCTGCGCCTGGATTTTTTCGGCGACGAGCTGGAAAGCGTGCGGACCTTCGATCCCGTTGGCCAGATGACCACCGGCAAGCACGAGTCCTTCACCCTGAAACAGGTCAGTGAGGTTCAACTTGATTCCGAGTCCATTTCCCGGTTTCGATCCGGTTACCGGGAACTGTTCGGGGCGCCCGGCGGCGATGATGTGCTGTATGAATCCGTATCCGCCGGCCGCCGGGCCTTAGGGATCGAGCACTGGCTGCCGTTATTTTACGCGCGCATGGAAACCCTGTTCGATTATCTGCCCGGCGCCCTGATCATCCTCGACCATCAGGCGGAAGAGTCCCGCGACGCCCGCCTGGACCTGATCGCAGAATATTTCACCGCCCGCGCCGATTTTTCCGGCAAGGGATTTATGGGATCGGGCGCTGTCTATCATCCCATCCCGCCGCAACGCCTCTATCTGGATGAAGCGGAATGGAACGCCCGCCTGAAAGACCGCGATGTGGGAAATTTAAGCCCCTTCGCCTCCCCCGAGGGTTCTCCGGCAACCCTGGACGCAGGCGGACGGCCCGGGCGGGATTTCGCCGAGGCCCGGGTGCAACCGGACGTCAATGTCTTCGATGTGCTCAAGGATCACGTGAAGGAACAGCACAAAGCCGGGATTCGCGTCGTAATTTCAGCCTTTACCAACGGTTCACGCGAGCGTTTATCCCATTTGTTTCGGGAACATGGCCTTACCGACCTTCAAATGGTGGAAAGCTGGGCCGAGGTGGAGACTCTGCCGGCCACAACCGTCCCCCTGGCCGTGGTGGAGATGGAACGGGGGTTTGCCACCCAGGGTCTTGCCGTGGTCAGCGAACAGGACATTCTCGGCGAACGGCTCGGCCATCCGGGCCGGCGCAAAGTCCGTCCGGAAAACTTTATCGCCGACGCCACCAGTCTGAACGAAGGCGACCTGGTGGTTCACACGGATCATGGCATTGGACGTTACGAAGGGCTGATTACCCTTGAAGTCGCCGGCGTCCCCCATGACTGCCTGCAACTGGTCTATGCCGACAACAATAAGTTGTTCCTGCCGGTTGAAAATATCGAAATTATCAGCCGCTTCGGTTCTGAAAGCGCGTCGGCGCAACTGGACCGCCTCGGCGGCGCCGGTTGGCAGGCGCGAAAGTCCCGGCTCAAGCAGCGCATCCGCGACATGGCGGAAGACCTGATCAAGGTTGCCGCCGCGCGCGAACTGCGTAGCGGTGACTCCCTGCCGCCTCCGGAAGGGATCTATGATGAATTCTGCACCCGGTTTCCTTATGACGAAACGGAAGACCAGCGCCGGTCCATTTCCGACGTCATTGACGATCTGTCTCGGGGCCGGCCCACCGACCGCCTGATCTGCGGCGATGTCGGTTTCGGCAAAACGGAAGTGGCCTTACGCGCCGCCTTCATCGCCGCCATGTCGGGCAAGCAAGTGGCGGTGGTGGTGCCGACGACGTTGCTTGCCCGTCAGCACTATCAGAATTTCCGCAAACGGTTCGAGGGTTACCCCGTCCGCATCGAGCAATTGTCACGTCTGGTGACGGCGAAAAACGCCAAATCGGTGAAGGCGGGGCTGAAGGACGGCAGCGTCGATATCGTCATCGGCACCCATGCCCTGATGGCCAAGGATGTCGCGTTCCTGGATCTGGGGCTTCTGATAATCGATGAGGAACAGCATTTCGGCGTCGCCCACAAGGAACGGCTCAAGCGCATGAAGACGGATGTTCATGTGTTGACCCTGACGGCAACGCCGATCCCGCGGACGTTGCAATTGGCCCTGACCGGGGTTCGGGAAATGAGCCTGATCGCGACCCCGCCGGTGGACCGTCTGGCGGTCCGCACCTTCGTTATGCCCTATGATCCGGTTGTTATTCGCGAGGCGATTCAGCGGGAACGCTATCGCGGCGGGCAGGTGTTTTACGTCTGCCCGCGCGTGCGCGACCTTGAAGGAGTTGCGCGGGAGTTAAAGGAACTTGTGCCCGATGCCAAAGTGGTCACGGTGAACGGCCAGATGCCGGTCCGTGACCTGGAAGACGCAATCTCGTCATTCTATGACGGCGCTTATGACATCCTCCTGTCCACAAATATCATCGAGTCCGGATTGGACCTGCCCTCTGTCAATACCATCATCATCCACCGCGCCGATATGTTTGGCCTGGCACAGCTTTATCAACTTCGCGGCCGGGTCGGCCGGTCCAAGATTCGCGCCTATGCCTATCTGACCCTGCCGCAGCGCCAGAAACTGACGCCGACGGCCGAAAGGCGCCTGGAAGTGATGCAAACTCTGGATACACTGGGGGCCGGCTTTACCCTGGCCAGCCATGATTTGGATATCCGGGGCGCCGGAAATCTTCTCGGCGAAGAACAATCGGGCCATATCCGCGAAGTGGGAATTGAGCTTTATCAACAGATGCTGGAAGAGGCGGTCGCCGAGGCCAGGGGCCTGGACGGTGAAGAGGCCAAGGAAAAGAACTGGAGCCCCCAGATTGGAATCGGCATGCCGGTGCTGATCCCGGAATCCTATGTCTCGGGGCTGTCGGTACGTATGAACCTGTACCGCCGTATTGCGTTCTTGAAGAACGCCGCCGAAATAGAATCCTTTGCTGCTGAAATGATCGACCGCTTCGGGACGCTGCCGGAGGAAGTGGAAAACCTGCTTCGGGTGGTGGCGATCAAGCAGTTGTGCCGTGAGGCGGGGGTGGAGAAGATCGACGCCGGGCCGAAAGGGGCGGTGCTCTCATTTCGCAACAATTCCTTCGCCAATCCGGTGGGGCTGGTGGATTTCATCACCGCCAAGGCCGGAATCGCCAAACTGCGCCCCGACCATACGCTGCTCTATAAACGCAGTTGGGATACACCCCAGGAACGGCTGGACGGGGTTCGGCTTTTGATGAAATCGTTAAGCGACATTGCCAGGGCTGAGGCTCTTTCCTAAGCCGCCGCTTCCGCGACTCTTTGCCTAAGCCGCCGCTTCCGCGGCGTGGGCCACGTCCAGCATGCGGGCCAGGATTTGCGGTTCCTGGGCGCCGGAAATCACGTGCTGATCAT
>JAOUPW010000381.1 GCA_029879665.1 Rhodospirillales bacterium
CCAACAGGTTACGAGCCTTGCGGCCGGCGCGTTTACCGACGTGACCTTCAACTGGAACTTCGGCAGGAACGACAGTTGCGGTGCGATGAATTTCACAAGTACCGTCACCATCGTTCCGGGCGAAACCGATACAACGGACAATTCGCTGACAGCGCCGGTGACAATCCAATAGTCAGCTTAGATTGAAAAATTACTGGGCCGCGGAGAGCATCTCTCTCCCGCGGCTCTTTGTCTTTTGCCGAACGTGGGGGGCTGGCGCTACGGGTTCAAACCCAGGTCCAAGCCCAGGTCCAAGCCCAGGTCCAAGCCCAAGCCCAAGCCCAAGCCCAAGCCCAAGCCCAAGCCCCTTCACGGATTTGAAGGCATTGTTTTTTTCCGTGAATGGCTGGAGTCGCAACCGCCCCGCTCAGCCCGTTGTCGGGCGGCGGGGAAAGTTTGCATTAGAAACTGTAAATCAGCGCATGCACGCCATGTGCCGCGCGCCCTGACAGGCGAGGCTGCGGAAGTTCCACAGGCTCTTGATGTAAACGACAACATTCTCGGCGTCCTGCGGGGAAAGAAGATCCTTCCAGGCGATCATCCGCTCGTTGCGGGGAGAACCGTTCAGAATCGTTTCTACCAGTTGACTGTCCGAGTGATGCCACCCATGGGCGTCATTGTTCAGGGGCGGGGCGACAAATCCGAATTCGTCTTTTGCGTACATGTCCTTCGGGCGCTCGCCGATGCCGCCAACACCGTGGCATTGCTGGCAGGATTCCGCATAGATGCGCGCGCCCGCGCGGAGCTTCTCGGAAGTCGCCTTGGCGCTGCCTTCGAAACTGTACCATGTCTTGCCGCCGTCCTTGCTGGTCATGACGGCGCTTGTATCCGCCAACGCGTAAAGCAGCTTCGGGTCATCGGGGTGCACGGCCAGGTCGATGAGAAACCGATCCCGGAATTCCGTTGCAGCGGTTTCCCATTTAAGTTCAGGTTCCAGGGATGTAATCAGGCCTGTGCCGTAGATGAAAGCGTATACGTGCCCCGCCGAAGTGACGCGGACCATCGTCGCCGGTCGTTGCCCCGGGTATGCAACCTGCCATGTGCTGCCTCGGTCCGTGCTTTTCAGCAAACCCTTCATCGTTGCCGCGTACAAGGTGTCGGTATTGCCGGGCGAAGCGGCGAGGCTGAAAAGCTTTTCCGGCGCGTCTCCGGTCCGTTCCCAGTTGACTCCACCGTCGCGGCTCATCTGGACGCCTTGGTAGACGCCGTACAGGATGTTCGGATCCTTGGGGCTGACGGTCAGGGCGTGAAAATCCACCGGCCCGTTAATGCCGTCGGAAATGCGGCGCCATGCCGCACCGCCGTCATCCGACATCATGACGCCGAGGTTGCCGCCTTTCGGCGGATGTCCGCTGGCGTAGTATTTTTTCGGGTTTTCGGGAACGGCGGCAAAGGACATGAAGTCGGCGTTGAGATTGGATACCCGGGTGGCGAGCCCGTCCGGGGTTGCGGCAAACAGGCCGGAATGGGTCGCCAGATAAAGCCGGGGGAGTGCGGAGGGGGCGACTGCGAGCCCATGAACGTGAGCAATCTGGTCGAGCGGAACGGATTCAGCCTTCGCAATGAACGGCATGAACGCCAGGGTCGGGATTATCACAATAAAGAAAACGGCGGTTCGGATTCTCATAAGCAACTCCTCAATGGTGTTCAGTTTGGGGTTCGTGCGATAGACCGCTGAAAGCTCTTTATCCGCAACCGTCGCAACGCTAAACGCGAGCGCAGCCGACCCCGCCGGACACATGGATCACTGGTACCATGTGCCCGTCAGAGAGGACTGTATTCAAGGGATTTATGTACGTCGAGCCAAATAACGAATCCGCCGGGGAAGGCGCTTTTGCTATTTCTTTTCTTCTTCCCAGCCTTTCGGCAGCTTATGGGCGATTCCCTGGTGACATTCGATGCAGGTAAGCCCTTTCTCTTTGGCTTTCTTATGGTTTTTCCGGGCCGGACGAACTTGGTCTTCCAGCTTCATCGATAGAACGGAGTGGCAATTGCGGCATTCGCGCGAGTCGTTGCTCTTCATTTCGGCCCACACATTTTTTGCCAGTTGCAGGCGCTTGGCTTCGAATTTTTCAGGCGTATTCACCGTTCCCATAATCTTGTGAAAAATCTCGTTCGAGGCCTTGATCTTGCGGATGAATTTATAATGCCACTCCTTTGGCACGTGACAATCGGAGCAGATGGCGCGTACGCCTGACGTGTTGGAGTAATGAATCGTCTCTTTCAGCTCCTTGTAAACATTGTCCTTCATTTCATGGCATGAGATGCAGAATTCCTCAGTGTTAGACAATTCCATGGCCCAGTTATAGCTGCCCCAAAACAGGATTCCTCCAACAAATCCACAAATTATCAAAAACCCCATGGAATATTTTGCCGCCGGACGCCAAAGCGCGGAAAACAAGCGTGCGAATAAGTTTTTCTTCTTTGTTTCGTTTGCAGTATCAGCCATTTCAGTTGTCCCTCATTGTCCCTTAATAATCATGACGCCGAGCCTAGAAAATTTAAATATAATGATGCGGAGATTTTCTGAATAACGCAGTACTTCCCTCGCTTCGAGTTATAGCAGCAGCGTCCAAAAGTTTTGCCCGGCCGGTTTTTAAACCGGCCGGGCAATATCAGTGCCTATTCTTATTTTACGGCTACAGCCTTGATATCCCCATCGGCTCCGATGCCAAGCTGCATCGGAAAACTGGTGACGTGGAAACGGTCCTGTTTTTTGCCGTCATGAATGGCAAAGCCAATCGTATAGACGCCACCGGCCTTGAGAGCCTTGTCGTCTGGATGGCCGGTATTCAGCTTACGCTGAACAACCACCGTATATACATCACCATTGAGGGATCCCGAGCTTTTCCCGGCATCGCCAATGGAATCCTTGGTGTCGTCAAGGCGGTATTCGAGCACATAGGAGTCTTTGGTCTGGGGCTTGCCGTCCTTGATGCGCCAATACATCAGATCGACAAAGCCGCCGGCTTTCTTGACCGCGGCGATGTCGGCGGCGGATTTCGTCTTATCCCAGCTGGTGCCGTCGGCGCGCGAGGCGGCGAGATACTTGCGGATGTCTTTCTTTTTCAATCCGCTGTCCCCGAGCAGGGGGTGGGCTTTGACCTTGGCTTCGTCAGCGGCCCCCTGTGTGCCTTTCATGCCGTTATGGCATGTCAGCCAACAGCCCTGGGCGGCGAAGTTTGGCACCTTGCCGTCGTCCAGCATCAAGCCAACGCGAACGTTGTCGGGAGACTTGGTTTTAAACTGGAT
>JAOUPW010000382.1 GCA_029879665.1 Rhodospirillales bacterium
CGGCCCTGGGTTTCAGTGAATCTTCAATGGGTCATCAGAACGGGAATGGTCGCTTCTGCAAGCACGTGGCGGGTGACGCCACCAAGAATCAACTGGCGCATGCGGCTGTGGGTATAAGCCCCCATCACCAACATACTGGCGCCGACATCGGCACATCCTTTCAACAGGGCCGCGCCGATTTGGGCGGCACCGGCGGGAAACGACCTCAATTCGGCATGAACCCCGTGCCAAGCCAGATAGGTGGCAAGATCCGGCGCGATTGCCAAGGACGTCTGATCGCTTTCCGCCGTCAGCACCGTCACCAATTCCGCCTTGGAAATAAACGGCATGGCGGAAGAGACCGCATGGGCGGCCTCGGCGCTTCCATTCCAGGCAATGGCGAGATTGCCGTTGAATGTTGGCTTCGAAGCGGGCGGCGCCACCAACACCGGACGGCTGGTTTCAAACAGGGCAGCATTGAGGGTCAAGGCCGAAGCCGCATCCGTTTCTTTGGTGTGCCGGGCCATGACGATCAGATCGCACAACCGCCCCCGGCGAATGGTAATTTCATCCTCGCGCCCCGTTTCCTCGATCCAGCAGGCCGTCACCTCCGCACCCGGGGACGGCACGTTTGCGATTGGAATGTTGTATCGTCCGCACAGATCCTCGAAGCTGTCGCGGGCCCGGGCAGCCCGGGCAACGGCTTCTTTTTCGGCAAGGTCAAACATTTCCTCGATCATAGCGCCGGACATCCCCTCACCGAGTAATGGGACCACGTCCTTGGGATCGGATCGAACGTGAAGGACATCCAAATGCGCGGAAGTCGTCTGCGCAACGGAAAAGGCCATCTCCAGGGCCGATTGAGAAGTTTCGGTGCCGTCAACCGGAATGAGAATTGTCTTGTATGACATTGGCCTTCCTTTCTTTCGTAATCCTGGCTGAAATCATACAGCGCAATGTACAGAATAAAATCAAATAATTCCGGGCGTCAAATTCCCAAAATCTCCGTTCCTTTCCGTAACGTTGTCTCACGGGACTCGGAACTGTCCACCCGCGACCAGGTCATTTCGCCCAGATCATAATCCAGTTGCTTGTAAAGGACATCCTTGGTTGCATCGGAGGCGTTTGAGGCCCGGCGGCTTATTCTTTCTTCCATGATTTCAAGCGGCGATTCCAGCCATAGGCCGTGAAAGGAAACACCGGATTCTTTCGCGACCGCCTCTATGGCCTGGCGTTCCTCCGGCCGCGCGAAGACGGCGTCGGCGATGGCCGAATGTCCGGCATCAAGAGCCGTTCTAATTTCATCATAGACGGCATGATATGTTTTTTCCGACATTTCCGGGGTATAGTTTTCCGGTCCGAGGCGGACCAGGGGATTAACACCTGCAAGATGTTTGCGCATGACATCCGTGCGCACGACGCGGGCTCCGGGGGCGGCGCCGAGATAGGGTGCCAGTTCCCGCGCCATGCGGGATTTGCCGCTGCCGGACAATCCGCCGACGGCGATCAGGCGGGGCGCAGGCGGGTTCAGGTAATCGATCGCCATATCCAGGTAATCGCGGGCTTCATCCGCCAGCCGCTCGGCGGCGGCGCGATCGGAAATATTGATGCTTGAAGAGGCGTCCACATGCGAGCGGATCGACGCGCGCACGGCCTGGAACAGGGGCAATGCTTTCAACCCGGCGATATCTCTCGTCACGTCCAAATATTGGTTGAGAACGATATTCGCCAACCTTCGCAAATTCCGATGATCCAAGTCCATCAGCAGGAATGCGAGATCGTAAAGGACATCGATGGCGGTGAAATCATTGTTGAACTCAATAGCATCAAACAGCACCGGCAGGCCTTCCAGCATGACGATGTTTCTAAGATGCAAATCCCCATGACACCGCCGGACCCGCCCCTGATCCCGGCGTTGATCGAGAAACAGGCCAACTTGATCAAGTGCCCGTTCCGACGCCGCCGTCATCGCCTGGACTTTATCCATATCCAGAATCCCGGGGCCAAATTGGACGAAGGTGTCCGCATTACTTCGGAGGATGGATGAAATCAATTTTCGGCCGCCGCCTTCCGGTCGGGGATCGGCATAATGATGAAACCGGGCGATGACTTCCGCCAGTTCGCCCATATTCGCGCGATTGAGGCTTCCTTCCTGCGCCAGCCTGTCGAACAGGGCCTCCTGGTCAAACCGGTTCATATCGACAACCCAGTCGACCACTTCGCCATCTCCACCCAGATGAAGATTCCCTTTTCCGTCACGGGTCACCGGCAGAACGCCCCGATAAATCCCGGGCGCGGTGCGGCGGTTAATGGAGAATTCGGCTTCGCAGGCGGCGCGCCGCTTTTCCAGGGTGGAAAAATCCAGATATGGGAATTTAACCGCCCGCTTGAGTTTCAGCGCCCGGCCGGCACCGAGAAAGATCAGGGAGATATGGGTTTCCAACCGCTCGACCGTCCTGGTCCCGAGACCGAATGTCTCCGGGCGGGCCAAAAAAACGATGACCTGATCCTGATCGTCATAGGTGCCCACGGTTTCGGAAACAGCCCTTTGAAGTCTGGCGGTCACGATGCCCTCCTCTTTCCGGAGAACACGTATGAACATGTGTTCGAAGCAATCTTCGATTTTATAAATTATACACTAAAAACAGTGTTTTGAGAAGCGCGACATCATAATCTTTAATTTATTGAGCGGCCCTGCCGTCATCCCTGAAAAGGATATAGAGCGCGGGTATAACAAGAACCGTGAGCGCCGTTGACGAACCGAGCCCGAACACCAAGGAAATGGCCAAGCCCTGGAAGATCGGATCAGGAAGAATAAAAGAAGCGCCGATCATGGCTGCTGCGGCCGTCAGCACGATGGGCTTGAACCTGATTGCGCCCGCCGTCAGCAGGGTATTTCGCAAGGGTTCGTCTCCGCCCTGGCGTTGGCGGATGAAATCCACCAGCAGAATGGAATTCCGGACGATAATCCCGGCAAGCGCAATAAACCCGATCATGGACGTGGCACTGAAAGGCGCACCAAACAACCAGTGTCCGAACACAATTCCAACAAGGGTCAACGGTACAGGAGTCAATATCAATAACGGAAGCTTGAAGCTTCCAAATTGGGCAACAACAAGAACGAAAATAGCAAACAAGGCGAAAATAAACGCCAAACCCATGTCACGAAAAGTGACGTAAGTCACCTCCCACTCACCATCCCAAAGGAGAGTCAAAACACTCTCATCCTCCGGTTGGCCGGCATAGGAAATACGGGGCCGGTTCAGTCCGGACCAGTCCAGGGAATCCAAAACCTTTTCAACAGCCAGC
>JAOUPW010000015.1 GCA_029879665.1 Rhodospirillales bacterium
GTCATTCAGAGGATGGGCGCGGACCGAAGCGCCCAGGTCCTCGCGGTTGGCCATAAGTTCCTCATCCGTGAGATTCAGCGGTCCGGAGACCCATTCGCCGTTATACCGCGATCGGTGTCCGCGCGAGCCGAGGCCGTGCTGGACGCTGGTGACCTGCATTTCGTACCAGTTGGCCATGAAGGTGCACATGATCCCGCCATGATATCCCGCGTCGCGGTAAAAGTCGGCAGCCCCTTCCCAGGCACACATCGCGGTGAGATGGGGCGGTTGCAGATTGGCTACCTGCCACTGGTTCATGGCGTAATAAGAAATTCCGTTGATACCGACCTTGCCGCTGGACCAGGATTGAACCGCCGACCACTCCACGCATTCGTAAAGATCCCGGGCTTCCTGGGGCGACCAAACCTCCACGTATCCCGGCGAACGTCCACAGCCCCGGGAATCGACCCGAACCACCACATAGTCGTAGCAAACGAACTTTTCAGGGTCGACGACTTCCCAGTTCTGGTACTTGTTGCTCGATCCGTTGGTGACATCCGGATGATGTTCGGCCATCCGGTCCCAGCAACTGACGTATCCGTCCTGGAATGCGAGATATTTTCCGTAGGGTCCATAGGAGAGAAGGACAGGGTATTTTCCGTCCTTTACAGGCCTGTAGACATCACATCTGAGAACGGTGCCGTCCTCCATGGTAATAGGCACATCCCAGTCAATCGCCATCCCATCTCGGAAATCGGTCTTGTAGTTCTGGCTCATCGTAGCCCCCCTGTGCGGATAATCAGTTATTGTTCATGCTGCCGTGTGTTCCATTTTAAGTCATGAGCGGATATGATCAAGGCGTTGGTTCCCCTGAATAGAATCCGAAAGGCATTGGAATAGATATGGCTCAGTACTATTACCACACCAAAGATATGGAAAACCGTCTCGCCGGCGAAGGCTACAGCACGGCGATTGGCACCTGGGTCGATGGCGAGCGGATTATTTTCGGTGAAATCCGAATTCCGGCGGGAACTAAAGCGGAACCCCACAGCCACCCCAACGAACAGTTCATTATCGTTCTCGAAGGCCGGACCCGGTTCGTCATCGGTGGTGAGGAGAAGGTGGTGGGCAAGGGGGGAATCGTTCACATCCCCGCCAATGTCATTCATTCCACCGAAGTGGTCGGCAACGAAGATCTTCTCTTCATCACCGCCAAGGATACATCATGGGGCATTCAGGGAGTCCCTGCGTCTGACCAGAAAAGTTGATAAATCCATAGAGAATGCTTTCCACGGAAACTTACTACCCGCTTAAAGGGATGATGAGGGTTTGATATGAATATCGAGGAACTTTTGCGCGAACAGCCTCTGTTTTCAGCCCTGACTGATGACGAGATTTCAGGTCTGTCGAAGAAAGGGGAAATCCAGAACTATTCAACTGGAAATGTCATCTTCGAAGAAGGCGATGAAGGGGATGCCGCGTACATTGTCGTCAAAGGATGCGTTGATATCCTGAAAGGAAATGATTCCGGAAAACAGACGTCGTTGGCGCTCCTGGGGGAGAATACAATCTTCGGTGAACGCGCAATTCTTGCCGGCGAACCCCGCATGGCAACGGTCAAGGTTGTTGAAAATGTCACGTTGCTTCGCTTCAGTTGCGACGATTTCACTTCGTTTTGCAATTCCCATCCCCGGACCAAAGAGATATTTTCCCGCCTTGCCGACAACCGGGCGCTGGATGCGTTTCTACGGCTCAGTACCCCATTCTCGAATCTGCCGCCAGAAGATATGACAACCCTAATCTCCGGCCTTCAAGAAATCCACTTCAATGCCGACGACATCATCTACCAGGAAGGCGATGAGAGCGATGCCCTCTATATTGTGATCGAGGGTGAAATTGAAGTCCGCAACTCCAGCGGCTCGGTGTCAGTTTTACCGGGAAACTACTTCGGCGCACATGATCTTCTAAAGAAGGCGCCGCGCACGGCGAAGGCGGTTGCCGTAAAACCTGCCCTGATCCTGAAGATGGACAAGTATCAGTTCATCATCATTTCCGCCGCAATTCCAGACCTCAGGGGAATCCTGGAAAAAGCGCGGCCGGAAACCGATTAACTGAAAAAAATACTAACCGCACTTCAACTCAGTCTTTATGGAATTCTTCGTACTGGGGATAGGAATTGGTCATGTACCAGTTGAAGAATTCCCAATAGGTCTCGGGTTCATATTTGGCCGGGTTGTCCGGTCCGGTGCAGGTGGGCAGGCATTCCATTCGGGCGGTCAGCGCGGTATTCACGAAGCACGGGATGGTATAGCGGTCGCCTTCCAGATTGGCGATTACCCGGTGCGGTGTCGCCTTGAAAAAATCGTTGGTCCAGCGTGACAGGAACATGCCGATGTTAATGTGCAGTTCGTCGTCCAGCAGGGGCACCCGGAACCAGCTTCCGTCCGAAGTCAGTATTTCCAGCCCTTGCACGTTCGCAGGGGGCAACAGGGTCATGAATCCGGTATCCGCATGGGGGCCGAGGCCGAATTCGTTTTCACCGGCATTGGGGTTGGGCGGGTAATGGGCGAAGCGTCCGTAGGTGTAGTTATTTTCGAAGTGCGGGGCGAAAAAATCCTCATCCAATCCAAGTGCCCGGGCATAGATGGGCAGTAGGCTTTTGCCGAGCGCGGTCATCATGTTCATGTAAGTTTCAATGGCCGGGCGGAATTCGGGGAATTCCTGCGGCCAGCGATTATGGCCGTAAAAATGCGTACCTGGCGAAACGCCGAATTTTTCTTCATCTAATTCGGTTGAGACGACAAAGGTCTCATTGGAGTCGAACTTGGTGTTTTCGTTATAAGTGGAATGCTTGACCAGGGTGGCGCGCGGCGGCACATAGCCGCGCTGGTTCTGGTCGATCTTCAACTTGAGCTTGGCTTCCATAGGCAGCGCATGGAAGTCCCGGGTTGCAGTGGCTGCGCGTTCGACCTTCGCTTCGTCGATGCCGCTGTTTTTCAGGGTAAAGAAGCCGATCTCGGAGGCGGCATAACGGAGTTGTTCTGCCAGAGGTTCCAGCCGGGATTTATCGCCGGCTAGATAATCACCCACATCCAGGGACGGCAATTCGGTCAGCGGTTGATGTGTGCTTGCGGTTTCAGCGGTCGCCATTAATGCAGCCTCCAAATCAATGAACGCAATACATACCATGATCTTTTCGGCCAAGTAAATCCGGCCAAATATCCGAACCGGGGCGGTCGTTGTTACTCGGCCAGTTTGCGGTCTATTCCCGCCGCCGTTTCCACCGCCTTGCAGACGGCCGCTAATTCCAGATGACCGAGACCTTGAGCCATGGCGCTGACAAAGGTCTGGCGGGCGACGGCGAAGAGTGAAATTGGCGATTCCACCGAAGCTGCGAAATTGGAAATAATTTTTGCATCCTTGGCGAAGACGCCGAACATGGAGCCTTCGGCGTAGCGGTAATCGGAATTAACCATCAATTCACCACGGACCTCGAACATGCGCGACGTACCAGCGCCGTTCTGCAACACCTTATGCACTGTCTCCAGGTCCAGCCCCGCTTTCTGCGCTAAGGTCATGCATTCCGCTGCCGCCACTGAATGTACATAGACCAGATAATTAGCGAGAATCTTCATCTTCGAGCTGTCGCCGATGCCGCCGACATGAAATTGGTGCGCCGTGAAGGATTCAAGTGCCGGCAGGGATTTTTCAAATGCCGCTTTGTCGCCGCCGACGTATATCGAAGCCGCCATGTTGCGCAACATGTCCGTTGTGCCGCTGACCGGGGCATCGAGGAAGATCTTGCCGGCTTCTTCCAGCATTTCGCCGGCAGCGATCTTGTCGCCGACGCTCAGCGTACTGGTTTCGATCAGAATCTGCCCGGGGCTGTCCTGGTCAAGAATTCCATCCTCACCACCGATGACATTGCGAAGCGCCGTTGCTGATGGCAGCGACGTGATCAGGATACCGGCGTCAGCCGCAACTTCTTTTGGCGAGGTTTTTGCCTCGAGCCCGGGTTCCGACACCGCCTTGACCCGTCCAGGGTTGACGTCGTATCCGCAAACCTTGAAGCCGCGCCCAAGAAGGTGCCCGGCCATAACCGCGCCCATGGCGCCCAATCCGATAATTCCTATTTTTTCATCCATGGGAAATCCTTTCAGTATTCGGGTCGTTATGGATCAGAAATCGCACCGGGCCGATCCCGATCCCGATCCATTAATGAGTTCGGGGGGTCCATTTTCCGTCGATGTAGGCCATCACTTCACCGTAATCGGTAAACGGTTCCGTTTCCATTGGCCAACGGTTAATCAGGGGGCGCATGAAATCCGGATGATAGACGCTGCGGGTTTCGTGGCCGACGGCAAGAATAATCTTGCCGGTGCCGGGATCGAGGATACGATTCCAGAAAAAAGTGCCGTTCCGTTCTTCTCCGACCTCAATCCCCATCGCAGCCAGCGCTTTCCGGGTTTTATGGTAATGGGATACATAGACTGCAATGTGGACCCGGGTATGATCGAAAGGGCCCGGCCCTCGTTCAATGAAGCGCACGGTTTGATGGGGCCCCATGGTGATTTCTGCGGTTCTGGCCCCGAGATAGGAAACGACGTGGGCCGGGCTGCCCAGGATTTCGCTATAGAAGGCAGCTATTCCCTCGGCGCTTCCTTCGGGCGTGTCATAGTCCACGTAGGCCAGCCCCAGGGGGAGAAGCGAGGGGATTGATCCGGCGTTATGCAAGCGAATGCGGATTCCATAGGGGCTGGTGATCAATGCGGCACTCTCTTCGCGGACGAGGGCAAAGGGCGTGTCCGTAAACGCCCCGTGAGATTGAAGAACCTTGAGCCGAGCCTCGACCTGATCCAGATCAGGGACCACCAGCCCAACCACACCGTCAAAGTGTGGGGTTCCTTCGCCTCGTACCGGCAGGTGCAACTGCTGACGTCCGATGTTGACGCCCATGTTGGTTTCATCGGTCCGCCGATATGGATCGCGGGTGAGTCCCAGACCCTTCATAAAAAAAACGGTGGCCATATCCTGATCCGGCACCTCGAAATTAAAATGTTCGAGGTGAAGAATTCTTCCCACTTCCGGGCTGTGTTCAGGGGTGTTCCACATTTCGGACTCCGGCCACAGTTCTAAAACCTTAGGTCTCAGGCGGGATCTTTGAGGACGATAACCCCGTCGGCATCGGCGTAGAGGTAATCGCCGGGATGGATGGCGATACCGCCGAAATTGAGGGAAATGCCAGCTTTGCCGATGCCATCGCTACGTGGACGCATGGGGGTCGAGCCCAGCGCCTTGACACCGAAATCCAGTTCATTGATTTCGTGCTGATCGCGGATGCAGCCGTTGATGACGATTCCAGCCCAGTTGTTCTCGAACCCGAAGCCGGCGACATTGCCGCCGCACAGCGCACGACGGCGCGATCCCCGGCCGTCGATCACCAAAACTTTGCCCTGGCCATCTTGTTTGAGAATTTCGCTAACGCCGACGAAGTCTTCATAGGTTGAAAAGGTTACCACCCGGCCATGAAAATGCGTCCGCTTGGCGAAATCGACGAATGCCAGCTCGCATACCCTGGCCTCCGGATGGTCGTCGCAGATGTCGGCGGTATAGATTATGTCTTTCCCGGTTGTCATTTATTTATCTCCCTTGAATTTTTGGCCTCACACTCTAGTGTCTCCGGAAGGGACCGGCAACATCAGCCCGGCAACACCAAAAGGAGACACCCATGAACCCGCACGCAATCATCGTTACCATCAAGCTCAAACCGGGGATGGGGGATGCATTTCGCCCCTTCATCATGGAAAACGGCGAAACTGCCGTCCGTGACGAGCCCGGCTGCCAGCAGTTCCACATCATGACCGCAGAAGGTGATCCGGATACCTACTTTTTTTACGAGGTCTACGACAGCGCCGATGCCCTCGATACCCACCGCGAGCAGCCGCATTTCAAGAAGTTCAGGGACGGAACCAAGGATATGATTGCCGAGCGCTCCGTCCAGAGTTGCACCGTTCTCAAAACCTGATAGGCGGCGGTAAGAGGTTACGTCCCTTCCGGCGCGGCATTGGCCTCGGCCTCGGCGATCTTGGCGCGGACATCGTCCATGTCCAGTTCCCGCACCTTGGCGACGATTTCTTCCAGCGCCGATTGCGGCAGGGCGCCGGGCTGGCTGAAGAGCAGGATGTTATCTCGGAAAATGGCCAATGTCGGGATTGAACGGATGCCAAACTGCCCGGCAAGATCCTGTTCTGCCTCGGTATCGCATTTGGCGAAAACCACATCCGGGTTTTTTTCCGAGACTTGCTCATAGGTCGGTGCGAAAGATTTGCACGGCCCGCACCAGTCGGCCCAGAAGTCAATCAGGACCATTTCGTTACCGGTAATGGTGTCTTCAAAGTTATCTGCTGTCAGTTCCAGGGTCGCCATGGGAGACCTTTCGTATCCGGGGTGGGGCGCCGGGATGACGCGGAGATGGGGATGAATACCCTTGTGCGCGCAATTTTATGCCCGGGTCGCCGCCATGGCTACCCCCCTGATCCCAAAAAAACCTGTTTTCGGCGGGAGCTTCCGTTAAGGTGGCTCCTTCATTCATCGGCGTCTTCTTTGTCCTTCCGGAATCTTTCCAATGGCACGGTGGCGACGGCGTGTCATTTTTTGGTTTTCCGATAGGCGTAATCCTCTCAGTGTTGTTCGAATATGTCCTGCTTGGTGTGGTCGTGTCTGGTGTCGCAGTAAGTCTGATCTATTGCGTGGTCACGGGCATCTCTCCCATTCCCAGTTCCTCACCGTCGCGGGCCTTTATTCTTGGCGACCTTCTCGGTGAGTGCGCGCCGGACCTGATGGGGGCCGCCATCGGCGAACTGGGGGCAGGGTGGGGAACGATGGCCTTTCCCCTTTCGGCGCGGTTTCCCGGGACCAAGGTGCTGGCCTACGAATTATCGCCGGTGCCGTGGCTGTTCATGTGGCTCCGCCAAGGCCTGTTCCGCCGCCGCAATCTTCGTATCCACCGCCGCAATTTCCTCAAAGAACCGCTGTCGGGCTTGTCCTTGGTGGTGTGCTATCTGCATTCGGAATGCCTGGAAAAGCTACGGCCCAAGATGGAAGCGGAATTGGCGCCGGGCACGCTGGTGATCAGCAATACCTTCGATATTCCCGGATGGGAACCGGATGCCGTGCACAAACTGGACGATTCGTTCTGTCCGCAAGTTTACGTCTATCGAGTGCCCGGGGCCACGCTTAATGCGCCGGCGCCAGTTGAATAACTTCAGACTTACTGGATCCGGATTTGCGAGTTCTGAATCCCGCTCCGGACCAGTTATAGAATTTCACGGCAGGGTCACCGCTTCCACCATGTGGAAACGTTTGCGCGCACCATCAGGGCCGAAGGCGTCACCACCAAGGTCAGGATCGTGGAAAAACCGAGACCGAAGACGATCGCGGTGGCCAATTGCGTCCACCACTGGCTGGACGGGGCGCCGACGGCGACCTCGCGGGTTACGAAGTCGATATTGAGCCCCAGCACCATGGGCATCAAGCCGAGGATGGTGGTGATGCTGGTAAGCAAAACCGGTCGCAGCCGTTGGGCGCCAGTGCGAAGAATGGTTTCCAGGGGCGGTTCGTTTAATTCCTTAATCAGCCTGTCGTAGGTATCGATGAGAACGATGTTGTTGTTGACAACAATGCCCGCCAAGGCGATGACCCCGACCCCGCTCATGACAATGCCGAAAGGTTGGCCGATAATCAACAAACCGATAAATACGCCAATCGTCGACATAATCACCGCAGTAAGGATCAGCAGGGCTGAATAGAAGCTGTTGAACTGGGTGACCAGGATAATTGCCATGATGAACAAGGCAACGACGAAGGCCTTGCTTAGAAATTTCTCCGCCTTTTTTTGTTCCTCGTCCTCACCTTTGAATTCAATCCGAACTCTTGGGTCAATGCCGGCGTTTTTCATCCAAGCCTGTATCTCTTTAACCTTATTGTCGGCGAGAATCCCTTCGGCGACATCGGCTTTGACCGTCATAACCCGTTTACCGTCAACGCGGCTGACCGAAGCAACGCGGGGCTTGGCGATGCGTTGGACGAAATTGCTGATCGGCACGCGGCCAAGCCGGGTGTTGACACGGATGTTGTCGAGCTCTTCGATGGTGCGGAATTGGCTCGGATAGCGGACTCGGATTTCGATCTCATCGGTACTATCGTCAGGACGATAGCCCCCCAGTTTAACCCCGGTTGAGGCCATCTGGATGGCGCTTCCGATGCTGTCGACATTGGCGTCGAATTTGGCCGCCTGGATCCGGTTCACTTCGATTTCCCAATCGATGCCGGGCAGGGGACGGCTATCTTCTACGTTGATTAGGCCATCTATTTTTTCCAGCCCGGCAAGCACCTTGTCCATAGCCGGGGGTAGAATCTCCGGAAGGAGCGAAGTCAATTGTATTTGAATGGCTTTGCCGACGGGTGGCCCGCTTTCCTGTTTGCGGGGATCAATGAAAATTCCCACAAGGTCCTTGGTCCTTTCCTTCGCATCGGCAAGGATTTCCTTGGCTGGGCGGCGCAACCGCCAATCAATAAATTCCAGCGAAATCGTGCCGATGATATCTTCCGCTTCCTGGGTGTCTTGGGACCGGCCGGTGCGGCTGTACACACTCGCGAATTCGCTCATGCCCAGAATGCTGGCCTCGGCTTGTCGGACCAGCGTGTCCTTTTCCTCAATGGACAGGTTGCCCCGGGCGCGTATTTGCAGCTGAGCGAAATCCGGCTCAACCTCGGGGAAGAACTCGACTCCCTTGCCGAATTCAGCGTAGGTCCATTGAACCCCGATCAATATGGCGACAGCGGCGAAAATGATCTTGCCCGGGTGGAACAGCGCTACCTTGAGCATCCGGCAGTAGGCGCCGGTGAGCCCTCTGCTTTCTTCCAGAACGTGCGATTGGTCTCCGGCCGCCACCGCCTTCATGGTTTCGATGTCGGCGGCCCCACCCGGCCGACCGAAGAAAGAACCGAGAGTGGGAACGAAGATCAGCGCCATCAGCAGCGACGCCGACAACGTCGCGAGCAGGGTGATAGGAAGATACTTCATAAATTCTCCGACCACGCCCGGCCAAAACAACAATGGCATGAAGGCCGCCAGCGTGGTCGCGGTGGACGCGATGATCGGCCATGCCATGCGCTTGGCGGCAAGGCCATAGGCCTTGGTGCGGGGTTCGCCTTCAGTCATTTTGCGGTCGGCGTACTCGGTGACCACGATGGCGCCGTCAACAAGCATGCCAACAGCCAGAATTAATGCAAACAGGACAACAATGTTTATGGTCAGGCCGAGCGCCGAAATGACCAGGATGCCGGTGAGGAAAGAGCCGGGAATGGCGATGCCGACCAACCCCGCCGTTCTGAGGCCCAACGCGGCGACGATGACGACCATAACCAAGAGAATAGCGCTGATTACGTTGTTCTGAAGATCGTTGAGCATCGTCCGGATATCGTCCGATCTATCCTGGGAATAAGCGATCCGGACGGCATCGCGAAGTTCTTGCGGCCAGGTTTGCCGTATTTCTTCGACAACGTCATGGACGTGCTCGATGGTGTCGATAATGTTCTCACCGGAGCGCTTGGATACCTCAAGCGCCAAGGTGCGTTCGCCGTTGAAGCGGGCAAAACTTTCCGGGTCCTTGAAGGCGCGACGAACTTGGGCGACATCGCCGAGGACGACGACGGCGTCTCCTTCCGCTTTTATGGGCAAGTTAATGATGTCGTAAGCTGTCTCCAGCAGTCCTGGGACCTTCAACGAAAATCGTCCCTTGCCGGTATCTTGGGCGCCGGCCGCGACCAGCAGGTTGCTTGATTTTACAGCGTTTATGGCATCGGCCATGGCCAGCCCATAGCTTTCCACCTGCACCGGATCAATCAGCACCTCAAGCAATTCTTCGCGGTCGCCGGCGATTTCTGCCTTGAGCACGGAAGGGATGGTTTCAATGGCATCCTTGAGGTCGCGCGACAGCTTTAACAGGGCACGTTCCGGCAGCGCTCCGGATACGGTGACGATCACTACCGGAAAAAGGCTGAAATTGATTTCGTGCAAGGTCGGCTCGTCTGTTTCTTCGGGCAGTTCCGGCTTCGCCAAATCTACTTTTTCCCGCACGTCGTTCATCGCCTTGTCGACGTCGAATCCGGCCTCGAACTCGAGGGTCACGCTGGCGCTGCCTTCGCGTCCCATGGAACGCATCTCCTTGACTCCTTCGATGGCTCGTAATTCCTGTTCCATCGGTCGCACCAGCAGGCGCTCGGCATCCTCGGCCGAGATTCCGTCATGGGTCATCACCACGTAGATAATCGGGATGTTGATATCGGGATCGGATTCTTTGGGAATTTCCACGTAGGTAATGACGCCGGCTATAAGCACCAACAGCAGGGTCGAAACAATGGTGCGCGAGCGGCCAATCGCAGAGTCGATAATGGCTTTCACGATTTAGTACTTTCTGATTCGTAAACCGGCTCCACCAATTGGCCTGGAAGGACGAATTCCTGGCCGACGGTAATAAGTGTGGTGGCTTCGGGTAAACCGCTCAGCCATATCCCTTCGGGCGTATCGTCGATGATCTTTACCGGGAAGAATTCAACTTTATTCGCTGCGTTCACCGTCTTCACCCCGATTACACCCTCGTCCGACAAGGTCAACGCCGCAGGCGAAAGGTGGTGCGCCTTAACGCTTCCTGTGTCCAGGTGCATTTCCGTGGTCATGCCTTCGGAAATCGTATTCCCGGGGTTTTCCACCGCCACCTCGATACGGAAGGTGCGGGTAGCTTGCGAACCTATCTTAGAGATATAACGAACGATCCCTTCGGTCCGCATGCCGGACGAAAAAGAGACCTCTGCTGATGCGTCTATCTTGATTTTGGCGATGTTGCGTTCGGATACTTCGCCGACAATCACGATGGTGTCGAGATCGACGATCCTGGCAACGGTGGTCTCTACAGCCGCGTAATCTCCCACTTCAAGGGGAAGGTCTTCGACGATACCATCGAAAGATGCCCGGATCAGCGTCCGCTCGATGTCGAGTTGGCTGCTTCTCAGCGCCGCCTTGGCCGATTCCAGCGCGGCCTTGCTCGCCGCTAACAACACCTTGGAACGGAACTCTTTTTTGGACAAATTCAGATCCGCTTCGTAGGCGACGCGGCGCTGTTCCAGCAGGGCCTTGGCCTCGTCCAGGCGGGCTTGGCGGTCATTCATGGCCAAGCGCACGATCACGTCGCCTTTTTTGACTCTGCTGCCCTTCTTCACGTCGCGGGATATCACCCGTCCAATGGTCTCGGCCTTGAGTTCGACCATGCGTACAGCTTCGGTGCGGCCAAAAAGAGTAAGATGGTTTTTACGTTCCATCGCCTGAATGGCACGCACGCGAACCTTGGGTAGGATCTGTTCCCGTGCCTGAGCCTTGGCGGCCGTCAGTGTTGCCGGCTCGCTGTTGCCATTGAACTGGCCGGAAATAATCCATCCGGTGGCGGCGATGGCAATAAAAGCGGCAATGAGATAGGAACGTTTCATTTTTTAGTTCCGGTTTTGATGTTCTCAGCCCGTTCATCACCGAACAATAAATGTCGGTTTTCTTCCATATAGCGCTGGGCGGTTTGGTAGAAGGCAAGGCCAAAACCGCGGGTAAAACGCCGGTTAGGTAGAATGTCCTTGTCGTCCAACTT
>JAOUPW010000383.1 GCA_029879665.1 Rhodospirillales bacterium
GATCTGGAACATGGCCGGCAGCCCATGAGCAACGAAACCGGAAGTGTCGTCGTCATTTTCAACGGTGAAATTTACAATCACCGGGAACTGCGTCGCGACCTGGAAAGCCGGGGCCATGTGTTCAAGACCCATCACTGCGATACCGAAATTCTGGTGCACGGGTTCGAGGAATGGGGCACCGGCCTGCCCCTGCGGCTCAACGGCATGTTCGCCTTCGCCATTGTCGACCTGGATCAGCGCACCCTGTTTCTGGCCCGCGACCGGTTCGGCGAAAAGCCGCTTTATTACGCGGATATGGGTGGCGTCTTCATGTTCGCGTCCGAACTGACGGCGCTGCTGGCACATCCCTCGTTTACCGCCGAGCCCGACGTCCGCTCGCTGCAGAAACTGTTCGCCTATAGTTTCCTGCCCGCGCCCAATACCATTTACAAATCCTGCCGCAAGCTGCCTCACGGATCATGGCTGCTGCGCAATCTCGTGGATGGCGGCGAAACCCGCGAACAGTACTGGCGTTTTCGCATTGAGCCGGAAGAAAGCAAGGTTCCGGAGCGTCAACTGGCCTCTGAATTACGCGACCGGCTGAAGGAATCCGTCCGCCAACGTTTGCTCAGCGACGTGCCGCTGGGAATTTTCCTCAGCGGCGGCATTGATTCTTCCGCCGTCGCCGCTTTGGCCTGTGAACTTCACGGGCCGAAAAACGTGCTCACCTTCAGCCTTGGTTTCGAGGATCCGTCCTTCGACGAATCGAACTATGCCCGCATGGCCGCCGAACATTTGGGCACCCGGCATTTTGAACGCAAGCTGTCTCTCGACCGGGAACTGGCGACCCTGCCCCGGGTATTGGCACAGCTGGACGAACCCCAGGGCGACCCGTCTTTTTTTCCCACATATCTTCTCAGCAGTTTCACCCGGGAACAGGTTACCGTGGCTTTGGGCGGCGATGGTGGCGACGAGTTGTTCGCCGGTTATGATCCGTTCGCGGCGCTGAAACCCGCCGCCCTTTACCGCAAACTTGTGCCTTCGGCCCTGCACGGTGGCCTGCGCGGCCTTGCCGGGCGGCTGCCCCTGTCCGGAAAAAACATGAGCCTCGACTTCAAGTTGAAGAAGGCGCTGTCGGCGTTGTCCCTGCCGACGGAATTCTGGAACCCGGTATGGATGGGGTGTCTTGAGGCCGACGATATCGCCGGTCTTCTCGGCCAACCGGCGGACCCGGAAGACATTTACAGCGAAGCCATCAGCTATTGGCGAACCTCGGCGGCGGCGTCACCCGTCGACCGGACCCTGGAATTTTTCACCAATTTCTACTTTCCCGAAGTGATCCTGAGCAAGGTCGACCGCGCTTCCATGCTCAATGCCCTGGAAGTGCGTTCGCCGTTTCTCGATAATGATCTTGTCGATTTCGTCCGCCGCCTGCCCCACGGGATGAAGTTCAAAAACGGTCGCCGCAAGCATATCCTGAAACAGGCGTTCGCCGGCGTTCTTCCGGACGCCATCCTCAACCGGCCCAAGAAGGGCTTCGGCATGCCCCTGGTGAAATGGCTGGGTTCAATGACAACCCCGGACGCGGGGCCTTTCAGGGATTTATTCAACCCTGACTGGACGGCCGGACACCAGGCCATTTCGGCGCACGGCCGGGATTATCGCCAGTACCAGTGGCTGATGCAGGTTCTCGGCCATTACCAGGGCCGCGCCGGAGGCATGGTTTCGGCGGAGGAGAAACATCCCAATGGATGATTATATTTTCAACGGAGATCGTTCTTTATGACGAGCACACCCCTTCCGCGCACCCTGATCTTCGATCTCGACGGTACCTTGATCGACAGCATCCCCGACGTTTGCGCATCGGTCAACGAAGCCCTGGCCGAAGACGGCCGCCGGGGGCTTTCCATCGCCGAAGCCAAAAGCCTGGTCGGGTTTGGCGCCCATGTGCTGGTCGAAAAGGCCCTGGAGCTGACCGGCGCGCCGGCGCCCGAGCGGGCCGCCGAATTCACCCGGCGGTTTCTTTCCATCTACAGCGCTAACCCGTCGCGCCATTCCACTGTTTTTCCCGGCGTGACCGAAACCCTCGACATGTTCGCGCATGCCGGCGTGCGCATGGGGATCTGCACCAACAAACCGGTCGCCACCACCTTTCCGGTACTCGAAGCCCTGGGTCTGAAAAATTATTTCGCTACGGTCATCTGCGGCGACGCGGTTCCCCATCGCAAGCCGGACGGGCGGCATATCCATCAGACCCTTGAAAAAATGAATGCCGACGCGGACACCTGCGTCATGGTCGGCGACAGCGAAAACGACATCCATGCGGCGATCGATGCCGGAGTGCCGTCGGTCTGCGTCACCTTCGGCTATTGCCATCTGCCGTTCGCGGAATTGGGCGCCGATGAATTGATCGATCATTTCTCTCATCTGCCGGGCGCGCTTGAGCGGATCGTCAAGGCAAGAAGCGCGGCATGAGCAAAATCGCCGTCACCTCGCGATCCTTTTCCCGTCATCCGGTTTTGCGGAGCGAGCTTCAGAAAATTTATCCGGACGTAACTTTCAACGACCAGGGTCTGGTGCTCGCGGGCGTCGACCTGATCGACTACCTCGTGGGACACACCGCCGCGATCACCGCCTTGGAAGCCGTCAACGAGACCGTTCTTTCCGCCCTGCCCGATCTGAAGGTGATTTCCAAATACGGGGTCGGTTTCGACATGATCGACCTGGATGCCATGGCCCGGCGCGGCGTGCGCCTGGGCTGGACCGGCGGCACCAACAAACGTTCGGTGGCGGAACTGGTGATTTCCTCGGCGATTGCCTTGCTGCGCCATGTGCCGGCCGCTACCGCCGAAGTCCGCGCCGGGACCTGGCGGCAGCATCTGGGGAAACATCTTTCCGGGCGCACCGTCGGCATTGTCGGCTGCGGCCACGTAGGCAAGGACCTTGCCGTCCTGCTCCGCGCTTTTGACTGCCGGGTTCTGGCTCACGACATTCTCGATTTTCCCGATTTTTATTCCGATAACGAAATAAAGCCGGTAACGCTTGATTTTCTCCTTGAAAACTCCGACATCGTCAGCCTGCATCTGCCGCTCGACGACCGCACGCGGAATCTGATCGACGCCCGGCGCCTGGCGCTGATGAAGCCGGACGCCATCCTGATCAATGCCGCCCGCGGCGGCTTGGTCGATGAAGGGGCGCTCAAATCGGCGCTGAGGGAATGCCGGCTCGCCGGCGCCGCCTTCGACGTGTTCGCCGGCGAGCCACCCGATGACCTTGAGCTTCTGACGCTGCCC
>JAOUPW010000384.1 GCA_029879665.1 Rhodospirillales bacterium
GAAAAGGCGCGCGTTGGTGCCCGTCTGGCCTTGGTACACATACTGAACCGAAAATATGATAAAGCTCTGGAAATTCTGGATCTGTCCGAAACGGACGGCATGTCCGAAACTCTCATAACCCAACGCCGCCACCTGCGCGCACGGGCCCTTTTCGGGGTAGATCAGGGGAACAACGCCCTAACCCTTCTCACCAAGGATGAGAGCCTGGAAGCGGACCTTCTCAGGGCTGAGATTTACTGGCAGGACCGCAATTGGCCGGAAGCCGCGAAAGTCCTTCAGCGTCTTGTCCGTTCGACCAATGCCCAGCCCGGGGGCTCCCTGAATGATAAACAAAGCCGGTTTATTCTCAATCTCGCAACGGCGCTCACTTTGAGCGGCAATGAAAGGCTTCTCAACAGGCTCCGTAACAATTTCGGCGAATCCATGGAGGCCGGGCCCTACAAGGATGCATTCCGTCTGATTGCGACTCCCCAGACCGAAGGGCTGATCGATTACCGGACCATCGCCGACCGGGTATCGGTGGTGGAAAGTTTCCAAACTTTCATGAATTCCTACCAGGACCGCCTGAAATCCAAAAAATTAAGCGCAATCAACTAATTATCGGATTTTGTCCCTGTTTCCCCGAATCCGGAGTGCTAATTGGGGGCAGGGAGTATATTTTCCTTGCAATACCCTGACGAATATCATTAAAACACGCGCCTTGGTCTTCCTTTCTTGAACCCTTCTGACGGGAATTAAATCAATGGCAGAAATGGCTCTCGACAACATGAGGTACCTTCCTGGCGCCGACGCTCAGGATATGGAGCCGTCCAACAACCCTACAGGATCAGGCCTCTATCCCGTCGTTGATAATTCCCAGGATTATTTTGTCGAGAAAGACGGTCTCAGATACGCCGGCACCCATTTGCTGCTGGAACTGTGGGGGGCGAAATCCTTGGATGCTCCGGCGATCATTGAAAAAGCCCTCTGCGACGCCGCCAAGGCATCGAAGGCGACCATTTTGCATGTTCATCTTCATCATTTCTCTCCCAGCCAAGGTGTTTCGGGCGTCGTCGTTCTGGCCGAATCCCACATCAGTATCCATACCTGGCCGGAACATGGTTATGCCGCCGTCGATATCTTCATGTGCGGTAGTTGCAACCCCTATGATGCCGTTCCTGTCATTCGCGATGGCCTTGAGGCTGAAAACATCCAGGTTTGCGAACAAAAACGGGGTCTTATTCCGTGAAATGGTTCGACGAAGCGTTATACGTCGGAGTTCATAATAAAGGGTATAACCAGCGCTTCGAAGTTTCCAAGGTTGTTTTCCAGGATAAAACGGACTTCCAGGAAATCCTGATTTTCGATACTCCGGCCTTCGGTCGTGTCCTTGCCTTGGACGGGATTGTTCAAACCACGGAAGGCGACGAATTCGCTTATCACGAAATGATGGCCCATGTGCCTATTCTAGCTCATGGCAGTGTTTCCAGGGTGCTCATCGTTGGCGGCGGCGATGGCGGCATTCTGCGCGAGGTATTGCGTCATAAATCGGTGCAAACGGCGGTTATGGTGGAATTGGACCGCACCGTAATCGACCTTTGCCATGAATATATGCCCGGGCTCAGTGACGGCGCTTTTGATGATCCCCGCTCGGAACTGATCATTGCCGATGGCGTCAAGTTCATGGCAGAAACAGCGGAAAAATTTGACGTTATCCTTATCGATTCCACGGACCCCATTGGTCCGGGAGAGGTTCTGTTTACGGACAGTTTCTACGCTGATTGCAAACGGTGTTTAACGCCGGGCGGTGTGCTCGTAACCCAGAACGGGGTGCCCTTTTTCCAGCCGGAAGAAGTCAGGCGTACCTCGCAGCGATTGAGCCCTTTGTTTGCAGACGCGGGATTTTTTCTGACCGTCGTTCCAACCTACGTCGGCGGTTTTATGACCTTGAGCTGGGCGACCGATAACGGTGAACTTAGAAAAATTTCAGAATCCGAATTAAGTGCACGTTTTCAAAAAGCCGGATTAAAAACCCGGTATTACAATCCCGCCGTCCACGTTGGCGCATTCGCCTTGCCAGGTTTCATCACGAAACTTTTGTGTCCCGAATAATTCATCTCTTTATCGATTGCGCCCGGTTCGGCATCCTTGTTTCCAACCAAGGGTTCTGTCAGAATTCGCCGATCATGGGTTCCATGCGGGCCAAGCTCGCGGGATGAAAAGGGAACACGGCAGGGACGACCTCGACGGGTCCTGATCCGTGGCTGCCCCCGCAACTGTGAACGGTAGCCGCCCTCCGGTGCCACTGGGACTTCGTCCCGGGAAGGCGAGGGACTGGCAATGATCCGTGAGCCAGGAGACCTGCCTGTGACAAACCGGCCGTTGTTTAGGGGCGGCGGCTAAATTTGTACGGTGGGTACGAAAGGAAAATTCCCATGCATATCGAACCTGGATTCGTTCAGCCGGCGAAAGTCATAATGGCCAACGCCGGCGCTCTGACGATTGCCGTTTGGGCAGCCAAGGAACAACTCAAGGACTGGGCGCGCGCGTCCTGGTCCATCGTAAAAACCCTGTGTGCAGCGAGTTTTTTCTCGCTCTTCATGGAAAGTTTCGCCATGCCCGTGGGGCCGTCGGAACTCCACTTCGTCGGCGCCATGGCCATCTATCTGACGCTTGGGTTCCTGCCGACGTTGATGGGCTTCGCCATCGGCCTGCTGTTTCAAGGGCTCATGTTTTCGCCATGGGATCTACCGCACCTAGGCGTGAACAGCCTGTCCTTGATATTGCCGCTCGTTGCCATGCATTACGTGGCGGGACGCAAACTATTCGATGGGAACATAAAGAAACGTCTGGACTGGACTGGCATCCTCAAACTCGACGCCATGTATTATTCCGGCGTGACGGGCATGGTCGGATTTTGGCTGTGGTTCGGCGGCGCCGAGACCGCGTTTTCATCCTGGCTGACGTTTGCCGCGTCCTATCTGGTCGTGGTCGCGGTTGAACCGTTGATAACCTGGACCGTCGTCAAAGGTTTGAAAAAGGCCGGGAGCAGTTATCTCGTCCGCAAACTTTTTGTGGTCGGGAAACTGCAACTCGCCTGATCCAGGGCGTGCGCCGCATTGGGCCCGGTAAAACTACCGGGCCCTACGGTGTGCGATCGGAGCTTCGTCATCCGCTCCGAATCTTTACTTTTTTCATTTTTTTTGTGGACTTGGTTTTGGGTATCTTGATAACCAGGATACCTTTTTCGAAGGTGGCTTCCGCTTTGTCTTCATTGACCTCTTCAGG
>JAOUPW010000385.1 GCA_029879665.1 Rhodospirillales bacterium
GGACGCCATCGACAAGCAGGGCCTTCCGGTGCTGGTTCATCCGTCGGCCCCTCCCGGAGTCGGTGAAATGGATATGGGTAAATATAACCTGGTCGCTTCCGTAGGATTCGTGTTCGACACCTCCCTTGCGGTATCACGGATGATTTTCGATGGTTTTTTTGACCGCTACCGGAACCTCAAGATCATTGCCGCCCACGGCGGCGGTTATCTGCCCTATCTCGCCGGTAGGTTGGATATTTGCTACGAAAACATGCCGTCGTGCCGGGAAAACATCTCCCGCCTGCCCAGCACCTACCTGCCGGAAATCTATTACGACTCGGTCCTCTTTACCCAGGAAGCACTGGAATTGTGCGTCGGCGTCGGCGGTGCAGATAACGTGCTCTACGGGTCGGACTACCCCCACAATATCGGCGACATGAAGGGCTGCCTGACACGCGTCGATGCGCTACCTTCTGATCAGCGGAAAAAAATTCGCGGTGAAAACGCAATGCGGATTTTCGGACTTTGACGGCGCTTTAAAACAATTTCACGAGCCCGCGCCACATTAGACTGGCGGCGGCGGCGATCAGAAAAATCCGAAAGAAAAGGTTGAACCGATCCGCTGAAATGGAGTGGAAAAATTTCATTCCAACCCAACCGCCGGCCACAATCGCCGGAATCAGGACTGCGCTTTCGAGCAATAGTTGAGGAGTGATAAATCCGCCTACCGCAAAGGTTGTTGCTCGCCAGATGACGGCCAGGGTAATGATCAGAAGCATGGTGGCGCGGAATTTCCTCGGTTCCGGACAAACAACCTTGAGGAAGGCGGCGAGGATGAACAGGCCGCCGGCGCCAATGATTCCGGAGATCAGCCCGGATATGGTAGCGGCGATGATAAACAGTGAGGGGTGGCCCCGGAACCGGGCCTCGATCCACTTGGACAACCCCGTTGCGTCCAGCAGAACAATGCCGCCGAGGACAAACCCAACCACCAACTCCAGGCCGGAGTCGTCCAAACGCCCGAATATCCAGACGCCAAGGGCGATGGCCGCGAATAGAGGCACCACAGCGCGCAGAGTGAAGGCCCGGTCGCCATACCGAAATCCTTCCGGCAGGAACTGAACCTGACTGAAAAGATTGCAGACCAAGGCCAGCAGAACGGCATGATGGGCACCGATCACCCAGGCACCGAACAGAACAGTAGGCGTCATCGCCCCCATACCCAGGGCGCCCTTGACAAAAAACCCGAAAAAATAAATGACTATTAGGAGCAGGAAACTGCTCAGGGCCAGTTCGGGATAAAGGGGAATGCCTGCTACACTCATGAAAGGAATATACCTTGCCGCCTGATTTTATAGTTGAGGATCGCAGGACCGTTTAGTTATTCGCCAATTTCACCCGCTCCGCCAGTAATTTCCCATTAATTTCCAGAAATGACCCTTAAATACCCGACGAATAGGCTGCGTACCGCCAATTTTCCAATTGGCTTTTTTGAGAAACTAATACATGGATACATGGGAAAATTCACCTTAACATAGGGACCGGACTTACCCGTCCACTACGGAAAAATAAGATCAATGAAGGAGGCAAGCTAAAAGTGTCCTGGCAACGAAAAGTCCTTCGCGTCAACCTCACGGACGGAACCTGTTCCGGCGAACCCCTAAACATGGAGTGGGCAAACCAGTTTCTGGGACAGCGGGGTTTGGCAACCAAGTACCTGTATGAGGAAGTGGACGCCAAAGTGGACCCGCTTGCGCCCGGCAACAAACTGATTTTTGCCACCGGCCCTCTGACCGGGACCAACGCTTCTACCAGCGGGCGGTTTTCGGTGGCGACCAAGGGCGCGAACAATAACGCCATCTCTGCGTCCAATTCGGGTGGCTATTTCGGCGCCGAACTGAAATTGGCGGGTTGGGACATGTTGATCGTGGAAGGCTGTGCGAAGGAGCCGGTGTACCTTCTGATCTATGACGACGTCGCCAAAATAATTCCCGCCGGAGATATATGGGGACGATCCGTTTGGGATACGGAAGACGCGATCAAGGCCAAGCACCAGGATCAGCAACTCAAACTGGCCTCCATCGGGCGGGCCGGGGAACTAGGCGTGAAATTCGCCTGTGTTATAAACGACCTTAGCCGTGCCGCCGGACGTTCGGGGACTGGTGCGGTCATGGGTTCGAAAAACCTGAAAGCGGTCGCCGTACGCGGCACGGTCGGCGTTAGCGTTGACGACCCGAAAAGGTTTCTCGCCGCCGCCGCCGAGGCGCGCGCCATGCTGGACGGCTCCCCCCAACAAAAGCATTTAAGCGCCAACGGCACCATTGGCATGATGAACAACACCAACGGCTTTGGTTCCCTGCCGACGCGCAACTGCCGTGATGTGCAGTTTGAGGGCGCCAAGGGCATCGATGTCAAGGCGGTGGCAACAAAGCGAAAATCCGACGGCAAGGCCAACCTTCAACGCAACAAGGCCTGCTTCGGTTGCACCCTCGCCTGCGGCCGCGTCGCAAAGATTGATCCCGAACACTTTTCCCTCAAGGGCCAGGGCCGGGAACGGTACACGCACACCTCGGGCGGATTGGAATACGAAAACTCTTTCGCCCTCGGCGCCATGGTCGGCGTCGATGACCTGGATGCGGCCACCTTCGCCAATTTCGTCTGCGACGAACACGGCATGGACACCATTTCCTTCGGCGTTACTCTGGCCGCCGCCATGGAGCTTTACGAAACCGGCGCCATCACCGATGCCGAAACCGGAATGCCTCTTAATTTCGGCAGCGCCGAAGCCTTGGTCGCCATGGTCGAAGCGACGGCTCTGGGCGAAGGCTTCGGCAAGGATATCGGCCTCGGCGCCAAGCTGTTGTGCGAAAAATACGGGCATCCGGAATTCGCCATGGTCATCAAGGGTCAGGAAATTCCCGGTTACGATCCCCGCGCCATGCAGGGTATCGGCCTTAGCTACGCCACCAACAACCGGGGCGCCTGCCACAACCGGGGCAGCCCGTTCGTGGACGACTTCGCCAAAGTCACCACCGATGGAAAAGTGGAGACGGTTTTCAATTTCCAGAACGCAATTGCCGCATGTGATTCTTCGGGAACCTGCAGTTTCACGCGTGCGATCTGGCAGTTGGAAGGCTTGGCCAAGCAGCTCGATCCCGCCCTGGAAGGGGAATGGACTCCGGAACGGCTCCTGGAAACAGGCGAACGGATATGGAATCTGGAACGCCTGTTCAACCTGAAAGCCGGCTTCACCCGGGCCGACGACACTCTGCCCAAGCGG
>JAOUPW010000386.1 GCA_029879665.1 Rhodospirillales bacterium
CACGTTGCTGATCCTGATCGGGTTGCATGTACTCGGCGTGTTGCTGGAAAGCCGGCTGAGCGGAGAAAATCTCGCCCGCTCGATGGTTTCCGGTATCAAGCGCATCGCGCCGTCATCCTTACCGACGGGGGTAACATGGTACGGTTCGATCCTTGGCATCTTCATTCTTTCCATCGCGGTCACCGTGTCGTTGTTCGGTCTGCCGGCCTGGAGCAGCATTCTGCCGGCTGCGACCTTGCCGGCGAGTGTCTCGAATACTCTTTACGAACGCGAGTGCGGAGACTGCCACCACGGATTGCATCCCAGCCTTTTGCCGGAAAAAACCTGGACCACCGTCATGGATGGCCTCTCCAACCATTTCGGAGAAGACGCGACACTGAGTGCGGAGACAAAGGAAGAACTAAGCCGCTATCTGGTGGAAAATTCGGCCGACCACTGGGACACCAAAGGGGCGAACCTGTTCCGCCCCCCCGCCCCCGACGATCCGTTGCGGATAACCGCAACAAAGAGGTGGCGACGGATTCACAGGGAACTCGCACCGGAGATTTTTAAAAATCCGAAAGTCGGTGGAAAAACCAACTGCGCCGCATGCCATGGCGATGCCGCCACGGGCATGTTTGCCGATGCCAAAATTAAAGTCCCGGAGAAAAAATGATGAATATGAAAATGACTCTAACTTATTTTGTTGCCACGATCGCAATAATTGGGGCCGGATGGACCGCCACCCCAGCTCAAGCGAAAGACGCCCGCGATTCCGTTCTTGCGCATTACCAGGCGCAGGCCGACCAGACCGGCGGAACGCCCACGATATTTTCCGCCGCTAGGGGAAAAGCACTGTTTCAAGGTCAATTCACCACGGGTAAACCTGAAACGCCGTCGTGTACGTCCTGCCACATGGCCACGCCGACAGCGCGGGGACGAACCCGCGCGGGAAAGGAGATCGCCCCCCTTGCCGTCTCCGCCACACCGGACCGCTTCACGGATCTGAAAAAGACGGAGAAATGGTTCCTGCGCAATTGTACCAGTGTGCTTGGCCGGCAATGCACGCCTGTCGAAAAGGGCGACTTTATTACCTTCATGAAAACAAAGTGACAGCCCTCCGGCGTCGCATGAATGAAAAAGCAATCAAGGAGAATACGATGAAACGCGCAGTTCTAGCTTTTGCCCTCGGATGCCTGTTCGCTGCCCCGGCAAGCGCCGATGGCGACAGGTTTCCGCCCGTATCCAACACCGTAACCAAGCAGGAATGCGGAAGTTGCCACATGGCTTTCCAGCCGCAATTTCTTCCCGCCCGTTCCTGGAAGGCGATCATGGCAGGTCTTGACAATCATTTCGGTGAGAATGCGAGTATCGATAACGATACGGCGCTGGAAATTAAAACCTATTTGGTGAATAACGCCGCCGATTCCGGTTGGTTCCGAAACAGCCGCATTCTGCGCGGGGTGAAGAATGAATGGACGCCGTTGCGCATCACTGAACTTCCACGATGGGTTCATGAACATAACGAGGAAGTCCCCGCCCAGGTATGGAACCGCAAGGACATCGGCTCAAAAGCAAATTGCAAAGCCTGCCATCGGGACGCCGACCGGGGAAATTACGATGACGATTGAAGTTTCCCCGCCCCTCCTTCACCCCAGCTTTTATATTTGGCTGGCCCGCTTTAAGGATCGGGCGTCAGGGCGGGGCCTGCCCAGCCCCCCGGTTGGCGGGAGCATCAGGGAAGCTGAGTTTCCAGGTATGCCAATTCGCCCCATCCTCCTGCCCGAAGGAGGCGCGGTTTGAACGGTTAAAAAATTCTGTTGAATTTTGGATCTAACTAGCGGAATGTCCGCCATGGGGCATGGTCAAGCCGGGCGACAAGCGGCTCGGGACGGTGCGTTTTTTTTTGCAAAGGTTCAGTTCAATGGCTAGACGGTTCCTCGTTGGGATAGTCCTGTTGTTGGTCGTCGGCGGTGGCTTGATCGCCATTCCGGATGCGCGAGAGAAGCTCTCGCCGTTTATGCCTTCGTTCCTCGTGCAGGCCTCGACACCTTCAGGCAAGGGGGCCGGAAACCGGACCCGCACAGTTCCCGTGCGCGTGGCTTCGGCGATCCAGAAAACGGTTCCGATCTATTTGGAAGGTGTCGGTACGGTCAAAACCCGCTCGACCGTCGCCGTCAAATCGCAGATCGAGGGCCAGTTGATCGAAGCTCTGGTCCGCGAGGGCCAGACGGTGCGCAAGGGCGATATCCTGTTTCGTCTCGATGCGCGTCCCTTGCGGGCTCACCTCAAGGAGGCCGAAGCGGTGTTGGCCCGCGACCGCGTCAACCACAACAAGGCCGTCGCCGATTCCAAACGGTTAGCAATCTTATTGAACAAAGGGTATTCCCCGAAGACCCGGCTTGACGATGCCCAGACCCTGGTCGATTCGACCAAGGCCGCCGTCCGCGCAACGGAAGCGAAAGTCGAGTTGGCAAACCTTAACTTGGATTACGCGACCATCCGCTCCCCTATCGATGGCCGGGCCGGAAACATTCTGATCTCCGTCGGCAATGTCGTGAAGGCCAACGACACTCAACCGTTACTCGTCATCACCCAAACTAAACCGGTTAATGTGTCGTTCAAGGTTCCGGAAAGATACATTGACGACATTCGGAAAAAGATGGCCGCAGCCCAGTTGACGGTCGAAGTGACGACGCAGTCCAGCGGCGACACGATCGCCACCGGCACGCTGTTCTTCATCAATAACGAAGTCGACACCTCGACCGGGACTATCGAGCTTTTGGCCCAATTCGAAAATGCCGACGAAAGGTTGGTCACGGGGCAATTCACGCGGGCGCGCGTCCTGCTGTCAACCCTGAATGACGCCCTTCTTATTCCGTCACGATCGATCCAGATCAACCAGAAAGGCCGCTTCGTCTGGATCGTCAACGAAGCCAACGCCGTCGAACTCCGTGCCGTCGAGACCGGTCCAGAGAGCGGTGCTTTTACCGTCCTCGCCAACGGCATCGGCGCCAATGAAAAAGTGGTTACCGACGGGCAGTTGAGGTTGTTCCCCGGCGCCAAGGTCGAATTGAAGGACAATACGGCAAAGGGCGGCGATAAGACGAAGGGCGGAAAGAAGGGCGGAAAGAAGGGAGGAAAAAAGAAAGCCTCCGATAAATCAGGGAATGATCAGTCATGAGACTTCCCGAGCTTTGCATCCATCGTCCGGTAATGACGACCCTGGTGATGTCCGCGATCGTGCTGTTCGGCATTCTCGCCTACCGTTCTT
>JAOUPW010000387.1 GCA_029879665.1 Rhodospirillales bacterium
GCCCTGAGGAAAAACGCGCCGAACCATCTATTAGCGCTGATGCTGGAACACGGCATCGCGGAAAAAGCCGGCGATAAAACCGCCGCGTCGCTCCTCCTTGTGACGTTCGTCGCAGCCTATGACGCCGAAATAGCAACGAAGCGGCTCGAGTACGAGGCCCACCGCGGCGCGATCGAAAGATTCCGTGCCGTCGCCACATCGGGCGGCGCCAGAAAATAGCCGCTTCGGAACCCCGGCTAAATTTAGATTTGGGGTAAAATGGTATGTTTTTCAGGTCCGGTTTTCAAATAGCGGGACGTTGATGCCGGACCAACTATACATTAATGATATTAACCCAGCGCGAAAGATGGTTGATCTTCAAGGGGGAAAACAATGAAGCTTTACCAGCATCCGGTTTCCACATCCTGCCGTCCGGTAATGATGTTCATCGCCGACGAAGGGATGGAGGTTGAGCAGCAGATCATCGATATCATGGCCGGCGAGCAATATGGGGAATCGTTTACCAGGATCAATCCCAGCAGCTTCGTGCCGGTTCTCGAAGACGGCGATTTCCGGCTGATCGAAAGTTCCGCCATTCTCAAATATTTGGCGGAAACGTCGGGTTCGGCGGCCTATCCCGCGGATCCGAAATCCCGGGCGCGGGTCAACGAGGTGATGGATTGGTTCAACACCAATTTCTATCGCACGTTCGGGTACGGGTTGGTGTACCCGCAGGTTCTCGATCACTGCAAGTTGCCGGATGAAGCGGCAAACGCATTGCTGGTCACCGCCGGTAAAGCCCAGGCGGAGCGATTTCTGAAGGTTTTGAACGATCACATCCTGGGCCAGGGCGCGCCCTGGCTGTGCGGCGAGACGATAACGATTGCCGATTACCTCGCCTCCGGGATCGTTTCCCTGGGCGAAGTGATCGGCTGCACCTTCGGCACCTATCCGAATGTCGCCGTCTGGTACGACCGCCTCAAGGCATTGCCCAATTGGCAATCGGCCAATGCCGGTGTGTACGAATGGGCGAAATTCGTACAGGGCCCCGAATACCTGAAAGTATGATCCGGCGGACCGGAAGGGCCGCCCGCTCAAGCCTCGTCAATCGCTGAACCAGGAGTCCGCGAGGGCGGCAAAAAACCTCTGGGCGCCGATGCGCAAATTACGGACGGCGTAGCCGCCTTCCTGAACGATCAGCGTCGGCAGCCCTAACTTCGCAATGCGGGCGGCGATCTGCTGCAGGCCGTCGGTGGTGATGTCAAAGCTGCCCGTGGGATCGCCCTTCATGATGTCGAACCCAAGCGAGACCACGAGGTATTGCGGATGGAAGCGGCGGAGGACGGGCAACGCTTCATCAAGAACTTTTAAATAACGGGCGTCGTTAACGGGAGCTTCAAGCGGCCAGTTGCGGTTGAAGCCGAGACCCAGGCCTTCCCCGCGTTCATCGGCATAACCGGAAAAATTGGGATAGGCGTGACGGGGGTGCCCGTGAATCGATAACGTCATCACGTCATCGCGGGAATAGAAAATGTCCTGGGCGCCGTTGCCATGGTGGTAGTCGATGTCGAGCAGGGCAACCTTGCCGTTGGCGGAAAGGTAATTCGCCGCGATGGCGGAATTGTTGAAATAGCAAAATCCGCCGAAAATCCGCCGCTCGGCGTGATGGCCGGGTGGGCGGCAAAGCGCATAGGAAAAACGGTCGCCTTGTCGGACAAGTTCAGCCGCTGTCAGCGCGACATCGACGCTTTGCCGCGCCGCGGCATAGACGTTACTGGTAATCGGTGTAAATGTGTCGGCGCAAAAATACCCCGCGCGATCCTCGAGCGCCGCCGGCGCCCGGTCGGGCCGCCGAATGGGGAACACTTCTGGATAAATGATCGTCTTTTCGTCGAGACGCTTGCAGACAGCGCGCAGATAAGAAACCAGCTTGGGGTCATGCACGGCCGTCACATGCCGGATGGAAAAATGTTTGAGCGCGACTTCGGTAACCGGCAATCCTTCCAAACCCTTGAGAATCTGGCGGACCCGGATCGGTCGTTCGACATAACCCCTTTGCTTGACGTGATGTATTTCGTGGTCCCGGGCGACGACAATGGAAATCGGTTTGAGCCGGGCGCCGAGCACGATGGGTTTTGCCGCCGCCTTCCGGTTCGTGCGAAGGCGGACGGGATCGTCCTTGAAGGAGCGCGCAATATGCACAACGAAGGGATCGTTTTCTTCATAACCAAACTGTGCAACCAGGATGCGCCGTATCACCGCACGCGCCTTGGTCTGCCGTAACCGGGGTGCCCGGCCCAGGGGATCGAACATTAACATCGTCAGAAAGTAGTCGTTACGCGGATTGGGGAAAACGTCCCACTCGCTACCCTCGACGACCCGCGCGCCATAGCGTTCGTAAAAACCTATCCGTTTACGATTGATGGGAAGCGATTCCGGGTCGGAGACAGTTTTGGGATTATCGGGGGGGACGTCAAATAGAAGTCCCTGCGCGCCGCGCGCAGCGAGAAGTTCCCGCGTGGCTTCGTGAAGCGCGCCGCCAATGCCGCGGGCCGCATGTTTCGGGTCGCTCGCAATATATTGCAGATAACCGAATTGCAATTCCGGAAAATAAAAGACGAAGGAAATTCCGATCACCACACCCGTTCGGTTTTCGGCAACCAGCAGAATTGGATCGAAATCGAGTTGCGCGCGTTTGCGCAAGAGCCGCTCGATCCGGTCGATCCCTTCGGGTTCATGAGGAAAGGCTTCCCAGAACAACACGCGGGCCTCGAAGAAGGCCTTTTGGTCGGTGGGGTTGTTAAGGTCGTGGATCGAGCGGAACTTGATCATTTTTGTATGCCGGACTAAAGGCAAGAACATCATGGAAACAGCTAATTTTTCCTGATGTAACCTAAAGCCGGCAACGGCGCTACCGGTAAATATTCAAGGCGGGGGAAAAAGATCTCCTCCCCGGCCGCCGCCCCCTCAAGCCGCTGCCGTCACGCCTTTCAGCGACGGGTACGGTCTGTCGGCAACCATCATTTCGACCAGGGCGGGGCGGTCCCGGGTTTCCTTGAGGCCGTCGCGGAGCGCATCCGTGACCTGCTTCGGATCGCTCACCCGGATGCCGGCGGCGCCGCAGGAACGCGCCATGGCGGCAAAATCGGGACTGGCGAACGTGGTTCCGAAGGTGTGGCCGTAAATGTTCTGTTGCTGCATGTAGGTCTGGCCCCAGGCGCTGTTGTTCATGACCACCATCAGGATGTTGGCGCCGTATTCAACGGCGGTCG
>JAOUPW010000388.1 GCA_029879665.1 Rhodospirillales bacterium
CAATGAAGCCAGAGTACTTCCAAGGATAATAACAATATAGGTTGGCCAGACGGGAACGCGAAGCGCACCATCGCCTTCGTATTCGTTGCGTTCGATCGCGGTCATGAGCGGATCAAAACAGCCATACACGACCAGCCCAAAAATAACAGCTCCTGTTAAGTAGCCGAGGGAGTTGAGGACCCTGTTGAGGCGATCAGGAAAAAGATGAAGCAGGAAATCCGCCCGCAACATGGACTTGGATTGAACCGCATAGGCAACCTGAAGAAACGTAATCATGGCAATGGAATTGCGGATGATTTCGTGTGTGCCGGTAAGAGGCTGGTTAAACATTCCCCGGCCTATAACATCGAGTGAAATATTGATGGCAAGGACGAAGGCCCAAAAAGCGGCCAACACCATCAAGGCCCGGTTCAGTTTTTCAAATATGCGGATTGCGTGCATGGCTTTATGTGACATCTGAGCCGGTCGGGAAGAAAAAAGCCTTACCGACCGGCATCAGTCCTAGCTGCTAAGCCAAATTACAGTTTATAAGCGTCCATTTTTTCATTGCCATCCTTTTTCAGGATATCAATGTAAAGCTTCAGCACTTTCCGCATGGGCAAGCCAAGCTTATCGCCTTCATCGGCGGCGTCATTGGGTACCTTGGTCAGGTGGTTTGCCCATTGCTTTTTAACATCATCCGAGATCTTCAGAATCTTGGCGCCTTTCTTTTTCATTTCCTCAATGGCCGTTTTGTCGGCTTCGGCATTGGCCTTGTTGACCTGGGGTTCGTAAATCGCGGCGACTTCGTGCATGATCTTGCGGACTTTTTCGGGAAGTGCGTTGTATTTCTTTTTGTTGATGGTCAGCATGTTAATGGGAAGGGCGCCGAAATCGATACTGGCGATGTAGGGGGCCGGTTCGTAAAGCTTAAAACTCTTGATTCCCTGATAATGCATGAGAATCCCTTCCGAAACGCCCGTCTGCAGATTGTTGTAGGCGCCAGCAAGCCCACCCTGCACCGGCACGGCGCCGGTGCCGTTAAGCCAGGAAAGATTGGGCCCCGCAGCCTGGATTTTCCGCCCTTTTAAGTCAGCCAACGTTTTCCAGGGCTTCTTGGTCGCGATCTGATAGTTGCTAGCGGTCAACACCGCGAGGACGACGTTGTTCTTCGATTCCAGAGACGTATTCATCTCGGGAACGGCATTATAAATCTGACGCGCGATTTCACCTGCCCTGACGGGGTCTTCCGGACCGAAGGGGACCTTGTAGCCGAAGTTGGCAAGAAACAGGTTCCGGGGTTCAAACGGCACTGACAGCAGGCCGAAGTCCAACAGTCCGCTTTCAACGGCGTCGAACACTTCGGGAAGTTTGGCGACCGAACCACCGTAATGCTGGGTGACCTTGACCGTATCACCGGTCGCCGCTTTTACGCGCTTGGTGAATTCCGGAATAAAATAACTTTTGAACTTGGCGACATAGGCCAGAACGGCGGGATGTCCCGCACCGGCGCGGAATGTGTATGTTTCCGCCTTTGCGGTTTGTGCTCCGCCGAAGGATACGCCCAGCGCTACGGCCAGACCGGCTAGCAAGCCGGCGCGGCCCACGCGGGCGGCAAATAAGGTTGTGATGTTTCTCTCCATGGTAACGCCCTCCTGTTATGCGTTTTTTTAACAATATGCTTTTGCTTCACGTCCTTTGTCACGAACGTTTTGTGAGGTGTTAAGCCAGGTTGTCCCGCTTAAGGCCCGCACTAAGCATTTAATCATCTTGACTTATTCAAGCACCTAATTCAATCATATGATTGAAAATAATTCAAAGCTTAGAAAGCTTGTGCTTTTCAAGCCGACCGGGGAAGCGCTTAGTCTTTTGCAAGAATGCGAACAACCTGCCGGCGTAGGAGAGAAATGAGACATGGCCGATCCTACTGGCCAACCTTTCGACGTGGTTAAAAAGGCAGCGTCTTCTGCAACCGGCGCGGGCGAAGCTACACGTCGGGCTATTATCAGTGCTGCGGAAAAAATGTTTGCCAACCATGGGATTGCCGCTGTTTCTCTGCGCTCTATTCTCGCCGCTGCCGGCGCCAATACCGCTGCGGCGCATTATCATTTCGGATCGAAGGAAAACCTCATTGCTCAGGTTTTCGCGCACCGTGCGAATCGCGTTGCCGATGAACGGTTGCGGCGGCTGGAATCCGTGTTGGCGGACCCCGATGATGAAAATCGTCTTGAACGCATCCTGGAATCCTTTATTGAGCCGGGGTTTTTCGGCGGGGCGGATACCGCCAAGGCCGGAGAGCAGTTTGCGAAACTTCGCGCCCGTCTAACGACGGACAAATCGGACCTGGCCCGCAGTCTGTTGGCGGAATGTTTCGATGACAGCAGCCGGCAGTATTTGAAGGCTCTTTCCGATGTCCTTCCGCATCTTTCTGAACGGGATGTTCAGTGGCGCTTTCACGCCATGATGGGGATTACGGTCTACACCATTGCCGATCCCGGTCGCATTCAGTCAATAACGGACAATGCTTGTAATCCGTCAGACCTTCGTGAGGCGCTTAAACATCTGGTGCCGACTTTGGCCGGAATGTTCAGGGCGCCGCCGTCCGGCATCGAATAAACGGGATGCAACAAAGAAACACTATTGGTTTATTGATAAATAAGGAGAAAAGTGGCTATGGCTTCGCGAAAACTGAACCGGGACGACCTTCGTCAGGCGGCTGAAAAATTCAAGAATTGGGGAAAATGGGGTCCCGATGATGAAATCGGTACCCTGAATTATACCCAGCCGGAAGATATTGTTGCCGCTGCGCAATTAGTGAAAAAGGGGAAAGTGATTTCCTTGGCCCTGAATTTCGATGACAAGGGGCCGCAAGGCGCAAAAACCAAATATCCGTCCATGGGCCGAACCAACCCTATTCATACCATGCTGAGAACCGGCACCGACGCTTATTCCGGCGTTCTTGATAAACGAGGCATTCGCGCAGCCGACGATATGGTGACCATGCCCCTGCAATGCGGAACCCAATGGGATGGCCTGGGACATGTATTTTATGAAGATTATATGTGGAACGGCTATGAATGCCGTGAAGTGACCTCGGCCGGGGCACAGAAGTGCGGCATTGAAAAAACCAAAAACAAAATGGTCGGGCGCGGCATATTTCTGGACATTCCTCGGGCCAAAGGCGTTGACTGCCTGGATGATGGCTACGGTATTACCTGCGAGGATCTCGATCAGGCGGCAAAGGCGCACGGCATTCAGGTGCAGCGGGGC
>JAOUPW010000389.1 GCA_029879665.1 Rhodospirillales bacterium
GAGGGGAATCTCATGGCAGGCAGCGTCAATAAAGTCATCCTGGTCGGCAACCTGGGCCGGGACCCGGAAATCCGCTTTACCCAGGCGGGCAAGAAAATCGCCAACCTCTCGGTGGCCACATCGGAATCCTGGAAGGACCGCCAGTCCGGCGAGCGGAAAGAAAAAACCGAATGGCACCGGGTAGTGATCTTTTCCGAAGGATTGGCGGATATCGCCGAAAAATATCTGCGCAAGGGCTCCAAGATTTATCTCGAAGGACAGCTTCAGACCCGCAAATGGCAGGACCAGAGCGGCCAGGACAAATACACCACCGAAGTCGTCCTGCAAGGATTCAACAGCAACCTGACCATGCTCGACACCCGTGGCGGTGGTGGCGGCGGCGGCGGCGGCGATGTTCCCGACTGGCCCGATGAAGGGGGCGGTTCTTCCAGCGGCGGCGGCGGCGCGCCCGGCGGTGGCGGTGGCGGTGACCTGGACGACGAAATTCCGTTCTAACCGACAACCTTGATGATCAGGACTCCATAAACCATGGCGGATTCACCGATTATGTCGTCCGCCCCAGGAACGGGCGGACGGGCACGCCTTAACGTCCTGATCCTGGCTATCGGCGTCGGCCTTTCGCAGGCGGGGGCGGCGATGGTGGTGACGGTGGCGGCCCTGGTCGGCTATGTCCTGGCGCCGGATAAATCCCTGGCCACGTTGCCGTTCGCTTTGACCGTGACCGGAACCATGGTCGCGACCATTCCGGCATCCCTGTTCATGGGCCGGGTCGGGCGGCGGATCGGTTTCACCGTCGGGCAGATGATCGGCATCGCCGGTGCCAGCCTGGTGGTTTACGCGATCTTCTTGGAAAGTTTCTATCTGCTGATGGCGGGCAGTTTTCTGTTCGGCATGCATAACGCCTTTTGGCAGTATTACCGCTTCGCCGCCGCTGAAACCGCCACCGACGCCTTCAAGAGCCGGGCCATTTCCTATGTGCTGGCCGGCGGCGTGATCGCCGCCCTGGCCGGGCCGGAACTGGCCAAATACGGCCGCGAGCTGCTGGAGGTGATGTACGCCGGGGTCTATGCGGTGATCGTGGTGCTATGCCTGATTACCATCGTGCTGCTGCAATTCATCCGTATTCCCCGCCCCGTGCGCAAGAAAGGGGCCGGCAGCGGCCGTCCTTTAATCGAAATCGCCCGTCAGCCGGTCTTTATCGTCGCGGTGTTGTCGGCGATGCTGGGCTACGCCGGCATGGTCCTGGTGATGACGGCGACGCCGCTGTCCATGGTCGATTGCGGGTTCGACTTCAGCGCCGCCGCCTTCGTCATCGAATGGCACATCCTGGGCATGACCGTGCCCAGCTTCTTTACCGGACATCTGATCCGCCGCTTCGGCGTAATGAGGATAATTTTCACCGGCGCCCTGTTCTACGCCGCCTGCATGGTCATCAACATGATGGGGATCGGTGAAATCAACTTCTGGACTTCCCTGGTCTTCCTGGGCGTGGGGTGGAATTTCATGTACGTGGGCGGCACCACCCTGGTCACCGAGGCCTATGTTCCGGAAGAACGTTTCAAGGTGCAGGCCCTGAACGATTTTCTCGTCTTCGGGCTGGTGGCCATCGCCAGTTTTTCATCGGGCGCGATTTATCATCTGTTCGGCTGGACCGAGGTCAATTTCGTCCTCCTGCTGCCGGTCACCGTCTCTTTAATCTCCCTGTTCTGGCTCAAGTCGGTCCGCCGCCGCGCCGTCGCCTAAACTTCCGCCTCCTTCCTCAACCGGTTTCCGCTCCTGTTTCCGCGTCAAGTCGCGGGGGCGGAGCCGCGACAATTTCAATAAAGTTTTATTTAAATTACTAAGTAATAATTTAAATAAAATACAATAATTACAGACCAATTAACAGTATAGAATTGAAAACAGACCAAATGTATATGTGGTTTCATAATAGAAAATACTCACAGGCGTTGCGGCGACTTACAGAATCGGGAAGGGGACCATTTCGAGGTGGGGCGAGTGGGACCAAGACGACAAAAAGCCGGGGAAGCGCGTGGAAACGGAAGGCATCAAGCCATCCGCGCGGCAACAAAGGGCAAGTTGGAGTTGATAAAGTGAAAAACATTAAAACAGCCACATTGTTGGCCTTATTGGCGACAGTCCTGGCGCGCCCGGTCTGGGCCGACAGCCAGGAGCCCCAGGTAAGTTACGCCGATTCACGAATCGTTTTCGGGCCGTCCATCGAGGAAAGCATGACCCGGATCGGCTATCTGACCATCGATACGGGTCGTGATTTGTTTTCCAGTGATTATGAAATCCCCGACTATGACGGCGTCTGGCTGGCCGAGAATGCGGATAAGAGGGGCCGGATACAGTACAAGGGCTCGGGCGTCGGTTTTGCTTCCGGCGGCGTCGGAGACGAATTCGGTCTGGCCCGTGGCTTTGCCTCTTCGGTGACCTATCTTTCGCCGGACATGGAAGGCCTCCGCCTGGTCGGATCCTATGGACAGGATAAAGCCGGGAATTGGGGCGGGCCGTCGAATGCCAACCCGTTCCGCTCGTCCGCCGAACAATGGACCGCGGGCCTTAACTACGGCCGCGAATTAAGCGGATTTCAGTATGAGGCCGATGTTTATATCGGCAAGCGGACGGTTTCCAACGGCCTGGGCTTTAAGGAAAACAGTTATGATTCCTCGGGTGTCGGCATGGAACTCGCCTACGGCGGTTTCAGCCTGGGCGGCAGCTACAACACGATGGGCCAGGTGCGGCTTGACGGATATGCCGCCCGGACCAACATGCTGACCAGCGACGGCGACGTTATCACCATCGAGGCCGGATACAGCGATGGTCCTTACCGGCTCGCCCTGTCCTATCTGGATGCGAATTCGAATGAACAGCTTTCTTCAGGCGTTGGCGATTTTTCTTCCGTGCAGCTGAGCGGAGTCTACGAGCTGGATAAAAACGTGGACCTGAATGGTTCGGCCTTTTTTGCCAAATTCAACGATGATGCCATGACCCGGTCGTCCAACGACAACGCCTGGGCGGCGGTGGTCGGTGTCAGAATGACGTTCTGAATATTTACCGAATTAATCGGATGCTCCCTGTGGTAACTTGGGGCGGGGTAGTTTTACCCCGCCCATTTTTTTTTGCCCGATCAAGGGTAAAACGGGGGGCGGAATAGGGCGCGAAAAGGCTCAAAAAAGAAGTTCAAAACAGGCCTGAATACGGCTCCATTTTGTTGTTTGAATGGGCCGGGTGTGCTAAAT
>JAOUPW010000390.1 GCA_029879665.1 Rhodospirillales bacterium
GGAAAGAGAACCGGTCGATTTTTCTTCCACATCAACCTTGATCACGGTCTTGTCAGGCTGGCTTCCAGGAGTTTGCTCGACGCTAACTTTTTCAAAGAAATTAAGATTATTAATACGCTGGCGAGACCGTCTCAATTGCGCAGAGTTAAAAGCATCTCCTTCGACAAGACGGAATTCCCGGCGAATAACATCGTCAACTGTACGGACATTGCCCGTAATATCTATACGTTCCACAAAGACCCGCGGGCCTTCATTGATTTCAAAAACAATATTTATGAGTTTATTTTCACGGTCACGGTCAATTCGCGGACGGATATCCACGAATGCATATCCCATAGTCCCGATTAATGTTGTTAATTTTTCAACGGTTTTATCAATTTTCGAAGCGTTGTATTCATCCCCTGTTTTTATCTGATAGGACTCACTTATCTGATTCTCATCAAGTCCTCGCAAACGGACATCGGATCCGATCGTTCCTAAGGTGTAGAGGGGCCCCTCTTCAACCGTAAATGTAATGAAAAAATCCTTACGGTCCGGTGTCAATTCGGCGACGGCAGAGGTGACTTTGATATCCGCGTACCCATTACTGAGGTAATAACGCCGCACTAATTCCCGATCCAGCATCAACCGGTCAGGGTCATAGGTATCGTCACTTGTAAGAAAATTATACCAACGCGATTCAGTCGTTCGAATTTCGCTCTTGAGGCGTGAATCGCTGATATGCTCATTCCCGACAAAACGGATTTTTCTGATTTCCGTGAGGCGTCCTTCGTTGATCTCAAAAACAAGATCCACCCGGTTTTGTTGCAGGCGGATAACCTTGGGCTCGACTGTCGCAGCGAATCTACCGTTACGGCGATAGAGTGTCAGCAAGCGCTTTACATCGTTTTGAACCTTGGTCCGGGTATAAATTACTCTTGGCCTTAGAATAACTTCTGCTTCCAGTTCGTTGTCTTCGATTCTTTGATTGCCTTCAAAGGCAATACGATTGATGACCGGGTTCTCGACAACGGTTACAATCAAGGCGTCCTTGTCCCTGCGCATGGTGACGTCAGCGAACAAACCAGTTGCAAAAAGGCTCTTCAAGGAACGGTCGATACGGCTGGGGCTAAACAGATCCCCTTCCTGAATCAACAGGTAGGATCTAACCGTTGCGGGCTCAATCCTTTGCGCCCCCTCAACAACGATTTCACGCACCGTACCGCCCGATTGGGCCAAAACCCGATCAGGTGAAAAACCGGTAACAGCAAGGATTAAAGCAAAACTCGCGATCTTGATGATTCGTAACAAGATGCTCCCCCAATGACACGCTCAAGTTTTATTATGTTATCAACTGGTTATACAGGCGGACAAGGTCATTCCACGTTGCAAATATCATAAGGAGAAGTACCAGAATTAAACCAAATCGGAAACCGTATTCTTGGGCCTTGCGGCCAAGAGGCCTGCGTCGAATAACTTCCACGGCGTAAAAGACAAGGTGCCCGCCGTCTAACATGGGGACTGGGAATAAATTGATAAGACCTAGATTTACAGACAATGCCGCCATGAAAAAGATGATATTTACGACCCCTCCCTGGGCCATTTCCCCTGAAATCTGGGCGATTCGGATGGGGCCGCCCAATTCGTCCGCTCCCCTGCTCCCGGAAATCATTTCTCCGAGCGCAGTCAGAATCTGGGCCGTCAGATCATAAGATTTCTCCACCCCAAGCCACATTGCCATCAGGGGATTTTGTCGCTCATATCCGATCTGAGCGACATCCGGAGTCACCCCCAAAAGACCATATTCGACGAATCGGCCATCTTTTTCCTGGCGCGACTGACGATTGGGAACCGTTGTCAGAACAATCTCGGCGTTTTTCCGGACGACAGTAACGTCAAGGCTCACCCCCGGGCTTTTACCAATGATACGCCGCAAATCGTCAAACCAGACTACGGGTTCCCCGCTAATGGAGATAATCCTGTCTCCAACCTGAAACCCGGACTGAGCAGCGGCGGAATTTTCCTTAATTGTTCCGATACCGGCATAGGGCTTAGGAATTCCCACCAGGGAGAAAAGCCCAGCCATCAGAACGATGGCCAAAAGGAAATTGGCAATGGGGCCGGCGGCCACGATCGCCGCGCGTTGGCCAAGACGTTTATGGCTGAAAGATACCGCCCGTTCTTCCGGGCTTAAGGTTCGCTCCTCGCCGTTTTCATCCTCCAACACATCATCTTCGCCGAACATCTTGACGTAGCCGCCAAGGGGAATGGCGCTGAGCTTCCAGCGGGTTCCGACTTTGTCGGTCCAGCCGTAAATTTCCGGCCCAAAACCGATAGAAAATACATCAACCCGAACGCGGTTGTACCGAGCAACCAGGAAATGGCCCATTTCATGGATAAAAATCAGAACCGTCAGAACAAAAAGGAATACGATGACGTAATCCCAAATGAAATTTACTACTTCCATATTATTTTCCCAGGGCATCGAGCCAACACCGAATTAGAATCAGTAGAAATCAATTTTTTATAATCCCCATGGCTATTTCCCGGGCCAATGAATCGACTTCAATTACATCGCTTAGGGTTTCAAGGTTTCCTGGGTTTGCTTTTTCAAGCGTTCCTTCCACGATGCGGGGAATGTCCATGAACCCAATATCCCCATCAAGAAAGCTTTGCACGGCAATTTCATTGGCCGCGTTCAGAATTGTCGGCGCCGCCCCGCCTTTGCGAAGACATTCCCGGGCCAACCTGAGGGCCGGGAAACGTTCATAATCAGGTGCCTCGAAGGTGAGGGTACCGATTTCTTCGAGGGCCAGCTTGGGCGAAGGGGCCGCCATCCGCTTCGGCCAGCCCAGGGCAAAAGAAATCGGAGTACGCATATCCGGCGTACCCAACTGAGCCAGAACAGAACCATCCACATAGTCCACAAGGCTGTGCACGACCGATTGAGGGTGAACCAAGATTTCTATGCGCTCCTCGGGAATCGGAAACAAATGATAGGCCTCGATCAATTCAAGTCCCTTGTTCATCATGGTCGCGGAATCCACCGATATTTTGGCTCCCATGTCCCAGTTCGGATGCGCGACCGCCTGGGCCGGCGTTACCTTGGCCATACTTTCCATCGGCATTTCCCTAAAGGGGCCGCCGGAAGCGGTCAGGATAATACGGTGAATTTTTTCCGGATTTTCAAATTCGAACACCTGAAAGATGGCGCTGTGTTCTGAATCCACCGGAATCAAAGTCGCCCCAAACCGACCGA
>JAOUPW010000391.1 GCA_029879665.1 Rhodospirillales bacterium
GTCTGGAAATCATTGGCGATGTCGAACTGTTGGCTCGGTCGGAGGCCGAATCCAAATATGTCGGCATTACCGGAACCAACGGCAAATCGACCACCACGTCATTGATCGGGCACATCCTCAAGGCGGCCGGAAAGGAAGTGGAGGTTGGCGGCAATCTGGGAACGCCCGCGCTCTCCCTGCGACCGGTGAGCGAAACCGGAATTTATGTTCTGGAAATGTCTTCTTATCAGCTTGAGCTTGCCTACATGCTGACATTCGAAGTTGCGGTTTTGTTGAATATCAGCCCCGATCATCTTGACCGTCACGGCGGCATGGACGGTTACCTCCGCGCCAAGAAAATGATTTTCCGCCGTCAGGGGCTGGGGCAAACCTCGATCATCGGCGTCGACGACGATTATTGCCGCCAAATTTACAAAGAGCTGAAGGCCGGCGATCAAACGGTTATTCCCGTTTCCGGCCTCGCCCCCGTTCGGAACGGCGTTTACGCCGAAGGCGGCCTCTTGATTGACGACACCAAAAACAAGGCGATGCCGGTTCTGGACCTGACTTCGGTTTCCGTTTTGCCTGGTGTTCACAACTGGCAAAACGCCGCCGCCGCCTATGCCGTTTGCCGGGCGTTGGGCGTAGATGCGAAAGCAATCGCGGCGGGCCTGCAAAGCTATCCGGGGCTGGCCCACCGCCAGGAGCGGGTCGCCGTCATTGACGGCATCACATATATAAATGACAGCAAGGCGACCAACCCGGACTCCGCGGCTCGGGCGCTGGCCTGTTATGACAATATCTACTGGATTGCCGGCGGCCGCGCCAAGGAAGCGGGGCTGGCGGATATCGACCCTCACCTTGTCCGCGTCCGGCATGTGTATCTGATCGGCGAATCGGCGGCGGATTTTGCCGCTGCCCTCAAGGGAAAGGTGGATACGACCCAATCCGGCGACCTTGCCAGCGCCATCAATCAGGCGCGTCTGCAAGCGGTGAAGGAAAAGGCCGCCAACGATGATGGTGGAGCGGTGGTTCTTCTTTCACCCGCGGCAGCCTCGTTCGATCAGTTCCGGAATTTCGAAGACAGGGGAGATGTCTTCCGCGCCCTGGTGGAAAGCCTTCCCGGGGAAAGAGGGGAGAGTGCCGCATGAGCACCGTCGCCAACCCTTCCTTTACCCGAACCGACACCAGCCTGATCAGCCGCTGGTGGTGGACCATCGACCGTTTGACGTTGACTGCGTTTGTTACCCTGATCGCCATTGGCGCGGTAATGACCATGACGGCTTCGCCGGCGGTGGCCGAACGTATTGGGCTTGATCAATTTCATTTCGTTCGCCGCCAGTTCGTATTCCTGCAACTCGGGCTGATAGTGATGTTCGCGACATCCCTGTTGTCGCCCCGGGGAATCCGCCGGACGTCGGTGATCTTCTTTTTGGCGGCAATCGTCTTGATGGCGGTGACTCTTTTAATGGGTCAAGATATTAAGGGTGCGACGCGGTGGCTGCAGATCGGGTCGTTTTCATTCCAGGCTTCCGAATTCGTCAAACCCAGTTTTGCGATTATCGCAGCCTGGATGTTCGCGGAACGGCGTCTCGATGAACGTTCGCCGGGTTATGCGGTTGCAACGGTGTTGTTTGTGATCGTGGTCGGGCTCCTTGCCATGCAGCCCGATGTCGGCATGATCATCGTCGTTGCCGCCATCTGGAGCATTCAGTTTTTCCTGGCCGGTCTGCCCTTGATTTTGGTGGTGATGATTGCCTTCATATTTCTCAGCGGCATCGTTAGCGCCTATTTCATCTTCGATCATGTGCAAGTGCGCATTGACAGATTCCTTGATCCGGCAAGCGGCGAAAACTACCAGGTCGCGCGCGGATTGGAAGCCTTCCGCAACGGCGGACTTTTTGGGCGTGGACCGGGCGAAGGTCACGTCAAGGGAGTCCTGCCCGATGCTCATGCAGATTTTATCTTTTCCGTGGCCGGTGAGGAGTTCGGCCTAGTGTTGTGCCTGTTGCTGGTCGGTCTGTTTGCTTTCGTGGTTTTGCGCGGCTTTGCGCGGGTTCTCAAGGACAACGATCTGTTTATCCTGCTGGCGGTGTCCGGGCTGCTGGTCCAGTTCGGACTCCAGGCGATTATCAATATGGCATCGGCAACCAGCCTGATGCCGCCCAAGGGGATGACCCTGCCGTTCATATCCTATGGCGGTTCGTCGACGCTGGCCCTGGCCTACGGCATGGGCATGGTGCTGGCCTTAACCCGCGAACGGCCGCGCGAAGGGGGGCGTCATGACTGAAGCAAAGTCTCCACTCGTGGTCCTCGCCGCCGGTGGCACCGGTGGACACGTTTTTCCCGCTGAAGCCCTGGCGGTGGAACTCAAATCCCGCGGCTGCCGCCTCGTCCTGATAACCGACCTGAGGGGCGGTTCGTTCGGCGGATCGCTCGACAGTATCGAAACCCATCATATCCGCGCCGCCGGCGTGGTCGGAAAAAATGTCGCGGCATTGTTGAAAAGTGCGCCGGAACTTGCCATCGGCACCTGGCAGGCCAGAAGCCTGTTGAAAAAGATGCAGCCCGACGCGGTCGTCGGGTTTGGCGGCTATGCCTCCGTTCCAACCATGCTGGCCGCCGAGTACAGCGGCATCAAGACGGCGATACACGAACAAAACGCCGTTCTCGGCCGCGCCAACCGTTTGTTGGCCGCTAAGGCAGGAAAAATCGCGACTTCATTCGCCAAAGTCAAAGGCCTGTCCGAAGATTTGAAAGACCGTCAAGTGGTCACCGGCATGCCGGTGCGGCCCCGGGTGGTCGCCATGCGGGACGTTCCCTATCCCGCCCTTGACGATCGCTGTCCGATTAACATTCTGGTGCTCGGCGGAAGCCAGGGCGCCAGCATTTTCAGTGAGGTTCTGCCCGAAGCCCTGAGCCTGATTCCGCCGAAATTACGGGCACGGATAAATATCACCCAACAATGCCGCCCGGAAAATATCGAAGAAACGCGGAGTTCCTACAGGGGAAGCAATGTTACGGCGGAACTGTCCACTTTCTTTGATGATGTTCCTGAACGTATGGCAAAGGCCCACCTGGTCATCAGCCGTTCGGGTGCGTCGTCGGTGGCCGAGATCGCCGCCATCGGCCGCCCGGCCATGCTGGTGCCCTATCCTTTCTCCGCCGATGATCACCAGACCGCCAATGCGTATGCCGTGGCTGAAGCCGGCGCCGGCTGGCTGATGCCGCAGCCGGCGTTTACGCCGCTGACGATCT
>JAOUPW010000016.1 GCA_029879665.1 Rhodospirillales bacterium
CAGGCGCACGCCCGTGACTTTGCTCTTGGCCCGGTCGCCGTCGAGCAAAACTTCCGCCACTTCCGTTCCGGTTTCGATTTCCGCCCCGGCGGCCCGCGCGGCGGCGGCGATCGCGTCGCTGATGGCGCCCATGCCGCCCACCGCGTGGCCCCATACGCCCTTGCGTCCGTTCACTTCGCCGAAGGCGTGATGCAGCAGCACGTAGGCCGTCCCCGGATCGTAAGGGCTGGCCAGGGTGCCGACGATGCCGTCGAAGGCGAACAGGGTTTTCACCGCGTCGTGTTCGAACCAGCGGCCGAGGAAGTCGGCAGCGCTGATCGTCAGCAGGTCGGCGAGCAGGTGACGGTCCTGGGTATCCAGCGCGCGCAGCCGCAACGCCGCGCGCGCGCCCCGCAACAGATCGCGGAGGCCGCCGTTGTAAGGCGTTTCCAGGACGAAAGCGCGCAGCACGTCGGCGAGGCGTTCCAGGGTCGCGTAATAATCGCCCAGCCGGTCGGCGTCGGAGATGGAAAAGCGCGCCACTTCCGCCCGGGTCTTTTCAAAGTCCGGATGCAGGGTCAGGGTGCGGCCGTCTTGCAAAGGCAGGAAATTGGACACCGGGCGTTCGAGGATGCGCAAGCCGTGCCCGGCCAGATCCAGATCGAGGATCACTTTCGGATTCAGCAGACTGACCGTATAGGCGCAGACCGAATTGCGAAAGCCGGGGTGGAATTCCTGGGTCACCGCCGCGCCGCCGATCACGTCGCGCCGTTCCAGCACCTTCACCGCAAGCCCGGCCCGGGCCAGATAGGCGGCGCAGGCGAGGCCGTTGTGCCCGGCGCCGATGATGATCACGTCGGTCATTGCCGCCATTCCCAGCCTTTATTCCGCCGCCACGGCGCCGCCGGTGACGACGCTGATCCGGGGCAGCATGAGTACCGCCGTGAGGGTCAGCCCGGCGGCGCCCGCGAGCACGAAAAACAGGACGCTGAAATCCCAACGGGCGTGGATCCAGGCGATCAGCGGAATCGCCAGGGACATGGCCGCGATGGTGACGACGTAGCGAAGCGCGATGGCCCGGCTGCGCCATTCGCTGCGGGTTATGCGTCCCACCAGCGCGTCGTTGATGGGCAACTGGCCGAATACGGCGGCCATCAGCAGGGCGCAGGTCACGAGCATGGCCGTGCCGCTCAACTGCAGCAGCACGGCGGCGAACCCCGCCTGCATCACGGCGATGGCGGCGAATACGGTGCGGATCGAGTGGCGGTCAATCAAATACCCCACCGTCAACTGACCGATGGAAGCGATGGTGAGGGCGATGAACACGTACCCGCCCACCAGCGAGGCGCTGCCGGCCAGATCGCTCAGCCGTTCGTCGAACACCTTGGGCATGGCGAAGGTGGTGCTCTGGTAAATCAGCCCGCCCATGGCGGTGGAGAAGAAAATGATGGCGAACACCCGCATCAACACGTGACGGTCGATGGCCGGCGCCGGGGCGCGTGCAGCCCTTGCCGCCGCCTCATCCGCCGCCTTGGCCCGGGCCGCCGCCGCGCGCTCGCGGGTTTTCAAAACAAAGGCGCTGTAGGCGATCCCGGTCAGGATCGAGGCCGCCCCCGGCAAAACGAAGGCCGCGCGCCAGCCGGAAAGATCGATGAAAAAGCCGGCGATCAGCGCCGCCCCGGCGGTGCCGATGTTGCCGAAGACGCCGTTCAGCGCCAGCGCCATGCCGGTGTTGGTCCGCCCGTGGATCACCAGGGCGAGGCCGACCGGGTGATAGATGGCGGCGAACACGCCGATGGCGAACAGGCCGGCGCCGATGCCGAGCGGCGTTTGCGCCATGCCGGTGAGAATGGAACAAGCCCCGGCGCCGATGAAGAACACGGCCATCATGCCCTGGCGGCTCCACTTGTCGCCGATCCAGCCCGCCGGTAGGCCGAACAGGCCGAACGCGATGAAGCCGGGGGTGGCGTAGGGGATCAGTTCGGCGTAGCTCATGCTCCATTCCCCGGCCAGCACCAGCGCCGCCACGGCGGCGAAGACCAGCATGAACAAATGGTCGAAAAAATGACCTATGTTCAGGAAGATGAATTCGATCCGTTGGCGCGTCATTGTCTGTCGCTATCTCCTCGCGGACGGTCCTGCTGCCGGCCCCACGGCCGACAAGGCTTAGTATAGGCGGTCGGGCGGTGCCTGTCCTCGGGCATCGGCCCGCCTGCGCATTGACCGGACGGGCCGGGAGATGGACAATGCCGGTCTGCCGCCCCCCTAACAAGGACCGCCCGCCATGACCAATAGCGCCAATCAATTCACCGCCCTGCTGCTGGAAGAAACCTCAGATCAAAAGATCAGCGCCCAAATCAAAACCCTGGATAATTCCGCCCTGCCGGAAGGCGACGTCACCGTGGCGATCAGGTATTCCGACCTCAATTACAAGGACGGGTTGATCGTGGGCGGCCTAGGCAAGCTGGTGCGCGATTACCCCCATGTGCCGGGCATCGATTTCGCAGGCGTGGTCGAAAGCTCTGACTCGCCTGATTACAAACCCGGCGACGAAGTGGTGCTGACCGGCTGGCGGGTCGGCGAACGTCATTGGGGCGGCTACGCGACGCGCGCCCGGGTCAAATCCGACTGGCTGGTGCCGTTGCCCAAGGGGCTCACGCTGGAACAAGCCATGGCCATCGGCACGGCGGGGTTCACCGCCATGCTGGCGGTGATGGCGCTGGAAGATCACGGTCTGACGCCGGACACCGATAAAGAAGTGCTGGTGACGGGCGCCGCCGGCGGCGCGGGGTCCATCGCCACCGCCATCCTGGCCAAATTGGGCTACAAGGTCGCGGCCTCGACCGGGCGCGCCGAAACCCACGATTACCTGAAAGGCCTGGGGGCGGCTTCCATCGTCGACCGGGCCGAACTGGCGGAACCGCCCCGGGGGCCGATGGCGTCCGAACGTTGGGCCGGCATCGTCGATAACGTGGGCGGCGAACAACTGGGCCACATCCTGGCGTCGCTGGCCTATTGGGGAAGCTGCGCCGCCATCGGCAACGCGGGCGGCATCAAGTTCACCGCCACCGTGCTGCCGTTCATCCTCAGGGGCGTCAATCTGCTGGGCATCGATTCCAACATGTGTCCCAAGGCGCGCCGCCTCAAGGCCTGGGACCGGCTGACCCGCGACCTGCCGCTGGACAAACTGGCGGAAATCACCGCCACCGCGCCCCTGAGCCAGGTTCCGGAACACGCCGGCGCCATCCTCAAGGGCCGGGTCCGGGGCCGGCTGGTGATCGACGTTTCCGCCTGACGGGAGCGGCCCGGGGGCCGGTTTTTGACGATTCCCCCCGATTTTCTTGACACCCCCGGGGGTTCGGCCATATTACGGCGCTTCATATCCGGGGCGGAGTAGCTCAGCTGGTTAGAGCAGCGGAATCATAATCCGCGTGTCGGGGGTTCGAGTCCCTCCTCCGCTACCAATAATAGGCCGTCGAAACCGTTTCAGGTTTTTGCGGCTTATTTTTTTGGAAACCGGGCGTTTTCCAAACAGCCCGTTATTGTTTTCCAAAATGATCTTTATTCGTTCCCTTTGGGGGAGCTCCTGGGGGGAAAGAAAGCTATTTCTATGATCCGGGGATATGGCTAAGGTTGGCGCCGAATTGATGTTTTTCCGGGAAACGCCGGATTGCAAATCCCGGAACAGGGGATGTTTCTGTTCCGGCGGGCCGAGCTGTTTGTGAAGCCGGGCTGTATCTGAAGAAGGAGTTTCGTAAACCGTGGCTGATTTGAGGTATGAATCCCCGGAAACCATCGAAGCCGCCGTCGCCCTGCTGGCGGGGGAAGGCCGGACGGCGAGGGTGTTCGCCGGCGGGACGGACCTTATCGTTCAAATGAATGAAGGGCTTGTCGAGCCGTCGCTGCTTGTCGATATCAAAAAGATTGCCGAAACCCGCCGAATAATCATTGAGCCGGACCAAATCCGGATCGGCGCCGCCGTCACCGGTGCGGAGCTGGGGGAAAACCAGCAGCTCCAGGCGATGTGGCCGGGGGTGGTCGAAGCGGTGGAGCTAATCGGTTCCGCTCAGGTTCAGGGGCGCGCCACCCTTGGCGGAAATCTCTGCAACGCCTCGCCGGCCGCGGATAGCGTCCCGGCAATGATGGCCGCAGGGGCGAGGGTGGTGATCGCCGGCCCGGCGGGAACCCGCGAAACGCCGATCGGGGAAATTCCAACCGGACCGGGCCGGACCTCCCTGGCGCCGGGCGAGTTTGTGGTTGCCTTTCTGTTGCCGAAGCCGCCGGCGCGAAGCGGTGATGCGTATCTGAGATTTATTCCGCGCACGGAAATGGATATCGCCGTGGTCGGGGCCGGAATTTCCATTGTTCTCAATTCCGATGGTACCTGCGCCGCCGCCCGCATGGTGCTTGGCGCGGTTGCGCCGACCGCACGGCTGGTGGAGGCGGCACCGGAAATCCTGGTCGGCAACCGGCTGGACGAACCCGTTTTGCAGGCATTGGCGGGGGCGGCGCGCGCGACGTGTTCGCCGATCAACGACAAGCGCGGAACCATCGAGTTCAGAACACAAGTGGCCGGCGTGCTGGCCTGCCGGGTGGCAAAAATCGCCTGGCAAAGAGCGGAGAAGAATTGATGTCCAGAAATCTGGTAACCGCCACCATCAACGGCGACGAAGTGGAATTTTCCTGCTCGACGGGGCAAACCCTTTTGGAAGTCCTGCGCGGGGAGTTGTACCTGACGGGAACGAAAAACGGGTGCGGCAGCGGGGATTGCGGGGCCTGCACGGTTTTTCTCAACGGGCGTCCGGTCAACGCCTGCCTGGTTCTGGGCGTCGAAGTCGGCGGAGCCAATATCGAAACCATCGAAGGCATGGCCAAGGACGACCAGTTGCACCCCTTGCAGCAAAAATTTCTCGATCATGCCGCCCTGCAATGCGGCTTCTGCACGCCGGGAATCCTCAACATGGCAAAGGCGCTGCTGGAAAAGAACCCCGACCCGAGCGAGAGCGAAGTCCGTTTCGGGCTGGCCGGAAACCTGTGCCGCTGCACGGGCTATGACAAAATCATCCGCGCCGTTCTCGATGCGGCGGCTGAAATGAGGGCGAGCGGATCATGAGCAACACCGAAAACAGGGCGGCAACCAATTACCAATGGGTCGGCAAGCGCACGCGCCGTCCCGATGGCGTCGACAAGGTCACCGGCCGCGCGCGCTACGGCGACGACATGGTCGCGGCGGGAATGCTGCATGCAAAAATTCTGCGCAGCCCCCATGCCCACGCGAAAATCATTTCCATCGATGTCAGCAAGGCCAAGGCGCTCAAGGGCGTTAAGGGAATCATCACCAGCGCGGACATTCCCGATCACCCGTTATCGAAACCGCCGTACCCGCCGATCATCAATGATTTGCACGATATCTCGCGTAATATCATGGCGCGGGAAAAGGTATTGTATGACGGACATGCGGTCGCTGCCGTGGCGGCAACCAGCGAGCGGATCGCCCGGGAAGCCTTGAAACTGATTGAAGTCGAGTATGAGGTGCTGCCCCACGTTCTCGATCCGCGGGAAGCGGCCAAACCGGATGCGCCCATATTGCATGAGGATCAATTTACCTTCGGGGTCGACCCGGCGCCGGAAAAACCTTCCAACCTGTTTCGCTCCGTTTCGGGGCAGCGCGGCGATATCGAAAAAGGATTTGCCGAAGCCGAGATTGTCGTCGAACGGACATTTTCATCCGAGCCCGTGCATCAGGGGTTCATTGAACCTCTTTCCTGCATTGCCAACGCGACGGAAGACGGCGGCGTCGAATTGTGGACCTCGACGCAGGGGCACTTCGTCGCGCGCGGGCTTTGCGCCCGCCTGTTGAATATGGAGCTGTCGAAAATCCGGGTGACGGCTTCCGAAATCGGCGGCGGGTTCGGCGGCAAGAATACGATCTACGGTGAGCCGGTGGCGATCCGCTTGTCGCAATTGACCCGCCGTCCGGTTCGGTTGGTGATGTCCAGATCGGAAATATTCCGCGCCAGCGGCCCGACGGTCGGCAGTTACAGCCGCGTCAGGATCGGCGCAAAAAAAGACGGCGTCATTACCGCCGCCGAAGCCGAAATCTGGTATCAGGCCGGCGCCTTCAAGGGTGCGCCCGTCGGCCGGGCCCTGGACACCTTTTTTTCCGCCTATTCCATCGAAAACATCAAAACCACCGCCCATGACGTCTGCGTCAACCGGGCCAAGGCCGCTGCCTACCGGGCGCCCGGCGCGCCGATGGCGGCGTATGCGGCGGAAAGCACCATCAACGACCTTGCCGCCCGGTTGGGGATGGACCGGGTCGAACTTCGGCTGAAGAATGCGGTCCGCGAAGGGGGCGAAAGCCTGATGGGGGCAAAATACGGTCCCATTGGGATGATCGACGTGCTTGAGAAAGTCCGGAGCCATGAACATTATTCGGCCCCGCTGGGCCCCAACCAGGGACGCGGGTTTGCGCTCGGTTACTGGTTGCATGGGGGCGGCTTGAGCACCGCCTCGGTCAACGTTCAGGACGACGGTACCATCACGATCGCCACCGGCAGTCCGGATATCGGTGGATCGCGTTCTTCCATGCGGGCGATGGCCGCCGAAGAACTGGGAATCGATCTCGAACGGGTGATCCCCATTATCGCCGACACTTCATCGATCGGCTATAGCCACCTCACCGCCGGAAGCCGCACCACCTATGCAACCGGCATGGCGGTGATCAATGCCACGCGGGAAGCCATCGACAAGCTGCGGGCGCTGGCCGCGAAAAAATGGGAAATCCCGGTTGAGGAAGTGAATTGGGAAGCCGGTCACGCCTGCCCCGCGGATACCGCGCGCGGCGACATCAAACCGCTGAGCCTGACGGAACTGGCCGGGATGGCTCCGAAAATGGGCGGCGCAATCGCCGGTCACTCGGCAATCAACGCTTCCGGGGCAGGCGCGGCCTTCAGCGCCCAACTGGTCGATGTCGAGGTCGATCCCGAAACCGGATTTGTTTCCCCGAAACGCTACACCGTCTTTCAGGATGTGGGCCGGGCGATTTCCCCGGATTACGTCGAAGGGCAGATTCAGGGCGGTGCGGTTCAGGGAATCGGCTGGGCGCTCAACGAAGAATATGTCTATGACGATCAGGCGCGCCTGCAAAATACCGGATTCCTGGATTACCGGATGCCGGTCGCTTCCGATGTTCCGATGATTGAAGCGGTAATGATCGAGGTGCCCAATCCCAACCATCCCTACGGCGTGCGCGGCGTCGGCGAACCGCCGCTTGTCGCGGCTCCGGCCGCTGTCGCCAGTGCCGTCGAAAACGCCATCGGCAAACCCCTGAGTTCCCTTCCCCTGTCGCCGCCGAAGGTGTTGAGTGCGTTGGGCCGGGCGCGGGCAGGGGATGATTAAAGCCGCTTAGGACTTTAAGCGATCCTCCGCCGCATCTTTCCGCCCGCCGTGCAGATGACCGGGTCAATCAAACTTGCGGGTCAAACCGTGCCGGCCGTTTAAATCCAGTTGCTTCGTGATCATCTTGCCGGTGATCGCGAAGCAACTGGATGCAATGTTCATGGCCGGAGGTCTGCGCCGACAGCCCGGCTTGCTGCAATTGCACATCGGCCTTTGCAATCCCACCGCAATATTTTGGGCGAATGAAATGGCCTGTTTCAGGGCGTAATACCCATACGAATATTAGGAATTCTAAAAAATTCTTTTCAATCCGAAGTTGTTATGGCAGCGTTACAAGCGATCTAAAGTTGATCAGGCGGCGAAAAGAATTTCAGGCTAGCCTTCGCGAAGAAATTCGGTCGATAAAAACTAAATGATTTAGGGGGATTAATTCATTTAGCATCCAAGGCCAAAGCAATTAACCACGCTGATTAGGTTATGAGAGTGGGCCGGCGGCCTCAACTCATTGGCGCATCTAAACATACCGACAATATAAACAGGTTGTTTGCAATGTACAGGCAGCTTAGGGGTGGGGAGCGTATGATAATAGAAGCCAAAAAAAACAAGGAAAGCGCGTCATCTGATTCCGGCGCAATCGTAATTGCGGCTCAGAATCTATCCAAAAAATTCGGTGAGCATGTAACCGCGCTGGACGGTGCGAATTTCGAGATCAAGGCAGGGGAGTTCATTTCTCTCGTCGGTCCGAGCGGCTGCGGTAAATCCACGATGTTAAGGCTCGTGGCCGGTTTGATCGAAAAGACCACCGGCGAAATGATCGTCAATGGTGAAGTTGTCTCGAAGCCCAGAACGGATGTCGGGATGATGTTTCAGAAAGCGGTGTTGTTGGATTGGCGTACCGCTTTGGAAAACGTGTTGCTGCCAATTGAAATCAGGCGAAAAATTACCCAGGAAGATAAACAGCAGGCGATCGATGCCTTGGATCTTGTGGGCCTGAAAGGCTTTGAGTTTCATTTTCCAAAGCAGTTGTCGGGCGGTATGCAGCAACGGGTGGCGTTGGCGAGACTCGTCCTGACCGGCGCTAAAATCATGCTAATGGACGAACCCTTCGGTGCTTTGGATGAATTTACCCGGGAGCGGTTGAATGTTGAGTTGCTGCGTATTATTGGCGAGTTGAGCGCAACCACCTTGTTTGTCACCCACAATATCCAGGAGGCAATCTTTCTGGCCGACCGCGTTATGGTCATGACGCCCCGGCCGGGCCGAATAGCCAAGGTTATCGATGTCGGTTTGAAAAAGCCACGCGATATTTCTATCCAGACGAGTCATGAATTTAACGTCCTTGTCGAACAGGTTCGAGACGTGTTCGGAGAACATTGATCATGTCTTACGCGACAACGGAACAAACCAAAAAGTTAAATCTGACGAAGACACTGCCGTTCCATCTTCTGATATTCGCGCTGTTGATGTTGCTATGGGAAATGATCAATCGTCTGGGAATCGCCGACGATCTTGTCGCGCCGCGGCCGACGGATATCGTGATGGCCATGGCCGACATATTCTTCATCGATCAGACCGTCTGGCATCACCTGGCGTCGACGTTCGCCAAGGCGCTGCTCGGCGCCTTTATCGGTACCCTCATCGGCATGGGATTGGCGATCACGGCGGTGCTGAACGAAACCTTCCGAAAATACATCAAGCCCTGGATCATCCTGATGGAAGCCACGCCGCGGATCGCCGTCGGCCCTATTTTCGTCGCCTTGCTCGGCTTCGGTATGAGTTCGGCGGTGGCGTTGGCGGCCCTGGTCGCGTTTTTTGGCCCCTTCGTGAATACCTACCAAGGGCTGATGGACGTCGACCACGAGGAGGAAGAGCTCTTTCGTTCCCTGGGCGCCTCGAAATTTCAGACCTTCCGGAAGCTGCGGTTGCCGACGGCGATGCCTTTGATCTCGGCGGGGTGGAAGCTGGCGGCGGCCTCGGCCTTCAGCGGCGCGCTGGTGGCGGAATTCATCCAGGCCAGCGAAGGCATGGGGGTCCTGATTTCCCAATATGTAACCATGCTGACGATGCACTACGCCTTCGCGGCGCTGCTGTCGGTTACTTTGTTCGGATACATTCTGTTCAAGATTATGGAATATGTAGATTATCGGATCATTTTCTGGCGGGACGACCAGTTGATGTACTCAATCAGCGAGAAAAAACGGAATAAAATGAGGGCGCCGGCATGAAAATAGTCAGCGGAATCGTCTCATTCCTGAAATATGCCCTAAGCTTTATCATTGTCCTGGGCACGTGGGAACTTTATGCCGCCTACGGTGGTTTAAACGAGCTGTTTTTGCCTCGTCCAAGCAAAATCGGGTTAAAGCTTTATGACATGTTCATCGAAACGGGCATGATCTACTATCATTTCTTCGTCACCCTTCTGGAAATGGCCATCGGTTTTCTCATCGGCGTTACCATCGGCGTTTCCCTGGCGGTTGCGGCGGCGTTCAGCCCTCGGTTCCGGCGCTATATCGCGCCCTACGCGGTGGTCTTCAACGTCACGCCTGGCATCGCCGTGTTGCCGCTGATCATCGCCTGGTTCGGCTTTGGGTGGAGCTCGAAAATCGCTCTGGCGACGCTGGTCTGCTTTTTCCCGCCGTTTATCAATACGTTGACCGGCCTGCTGAAATCGGACGATGAAGCGATCGAGCTGTTTCAAACCCTAGGCGCGACACAATCGCAATATTTCTGGAAACAGCAGCTGCCCAACGCCTTGCCGGAAATCTTCGCCGGCCTCAAGCTGGCGATCACGACGGCGCTGCTGGGCACCATCGTGGCTCAGTTCGGTTCTGCGTCCGAAGGCGTCGGCATCCTCATGCAGCGATTTGCCTTCCGCCTGGATATGGCGGGGTCGTTCGCATCATTGGTGACGATGTCGATCATGGGGCTGATGGTTTTCACCCTGGCGGAGTTTTTGGACAGGCACATCGTTTTCTGGCGCAACCTCGACGGTTTAGAGCGGGTGTCGCGCCAACGCGCCAAAAAGGGCTGATCCGGCAAGCGCGGATATTTCAACACGTTATGGTGTTAAGGTAAAAATTGCGCAACCCTAGAGATTATCGCAACGTCATGCTAAGGTTTTCGGCGAAAACATAAAAAAAATATAAAACACGTAATCAGCTATTCGAGGGTCAAAGGAGGCAAACATGTTAAAAAAATTACTGGCAGTATCTCTACTGGCGGCGTCGTTGGCGCCGCTTTCGGCCGCGGCCGCGGGCAAGCTGGACAAGATCACGATTATCCAGCCGTCTTATCCGTCGATGATCTTCTGGCCGTCCCATATCAGCCGCCAATTGGGATTCTACGAGCAGCAAGGCGTCGATCCCACCTATCTGGACGGCGACACCACCGTTCCCTATCAGGCATTTTTGCTAAACGGCCAAGTCGATTTCGCCATGCTTGATGGACCGCAAACCTTTCAAGGGGCGGCTCAAAGCATGGAGCTGAAGACCGTTTATTCGGTTCACAGTTCGGCGCCGGAAGGCGTTTACGTTTCGAACACGAGCCCGTTGAAATCCGTAACCGAACTGAAAGGTAAAATAGTTGGTTTAGCTTCGGATCGTGATCTTGCGACCCTGAAAGTTTTCATGGCCCATGCAAAGTCGAACATCGACGGCATCAAAACCGTTGTCGTTGGCGATGCCGGCCCGACCTTGGCCAACGTCTTTCTCAAGAACACGGCGGCCGCCTTCGCAGGTTCGATCTCGGATTTGGCCGCGCTTGCCGCCAAGGGCGTGACCATCCGTGACATCACCCCGCCATCGGCAAAATTGGCTCCGGCCAACACCTATGCGGTCAATGGCAAGACGATGATGAAAAATTACGACAAATATTGCCGTTTCCTGCGTGCATATTCCATGGGCGTACATGTCGGCGCTTATAACCTCAACATCATCAAGGCCATGTCGAAGCGGAAAGACGGCGCTCCCCACCAGTGGGAGGTCGAGTCGGTCGGCGATGCCTATCTCGCCGCCGTCGCCAAGCTGCAATTGCCGCCGAAAAAGACTCCGATGTATGGCCTTGTCGATGAGGCGGCATGGGTATCGGTGAACAACGATATGAAGTTGATCGGCGAAGTAAACAAGGACTTCCCGACCGCCGCGTATCTGTCCCACGTGTTCGAAGGTTGCGCCAACGACTTTGATCGTC
>JAOUPW010000392.1 GCA_029879665.1 Rhodospirillales bacterium
GAATTGGAAGTCGAGGAAGCCGACATTCTTGCTGCCAACCTGTTTCGGGATAAGTCTTACCGTGCCTTGAGGGGTGAATTGGTCTTGCCGGAAGATTTGACCGACCATGATCTGCCCGCCGACAAGGTTGCGGAATTCACTTCGGCGCGCGAACGTCTTATGAAAGCCCTCAACGCATCCGCCCGCGACAAGGCGCCCGAGGATGCCGCCCACGCCCAGACGATGTTCGATTGCTGGTATCATGAACAGGAAGAAGATTTAGAACCTGCTGATATTGCGGAATGCCGTTCAGAATTTCTGACCGCACTCGAACGAGCGGAAGATGCGATCAAGCCGATGGCAAAACCCGCAGCGCCTCAGGCTATGCCCGTACCGGAACCAAAAATTGAAATGTATCCGGATATTCTTTACGTCCTGTTCGACTTTGACAGCTTTCGCCTGAATGCCGCAGCCGAAGAAAAGGTCAAGGAAGCCATTTCCTTGATAAAAGGCCTAAATCCTTCCGCGGTTCATCTGAGCGGTCATGCTGACCGGGCCGGTACGGATGAATACAACATGAAACTATCGAGCCAACGCGTCAAAACGGTGATCAAGGCGCTCAAGGATGCGGGGATCAACCTGCAGATCGTGGCCCAGGATTGGCACGGCGAACTTATGCCAAGAATTCCCACGCCTGACGGACAACGGGAACCGCGGAACCGACGAGTTGAAATTCAGCTCCAGAAATAGCCGCAATAAAGTTAACGCGGGTTTGAGAACATTTGAGAGGCGCCGGAAATCCGGCGCCTCTTTTGTTTCGGTGGTTAAACGGCGTCTTCTTCCAGAAACCCGCTGTTTTCGTTGTTTTCATCAAAACCTAAAAACGCCCAGGTGGCGGCCATATGTTCCGGAAGCGGCGCCGTCACTTCGAGGATTCCCTGGCGGGGATGGGGAACCCGGATGGCACGGGCATGAAGATGAAGTTTCCTGCTGATCCCGTGCCCCTGTAAAAAAGCATCTGTTCCGCCATATTTTCCATCGCCAAGAATCGGCGTCTCCAGGGCAAGAGCATGAACGCGTAGTTGATGAGTCCGTCCGGTTAAAGGCTCCATCGCCAACCATGACACCTTTCGTCCGGCCTGTTCGACAATCGAATAAAGGGTGACGGCTTTTTTCCCACCTTTCGGGTCGGGAGCCATGCGCTCTCCACCGCTTCCAGGAAGTTTGCTAAGGGGCAAATCGATCTTCCCCCGGGCAGGCTTAGGGACACCAACTACCAGGGCCCAATAGAGCTTCCGCGCATCGCGGGAACGAAAGGCGGCGGTTAGATGGGACGCCGCCGCGGCTGTCCGCGCGAGCAGGAGGACACCGGAAGTATCCTTGTCCAAACGGTGCACAAGCCGGGGCCGTTCTTGCGAATCGAATCTTAAGGAATCAAGCATGGCATCCAAATGCCGCCGCAATCCGGTTCCGCCCTGAACCGCCAGTCCCGGGGGCTTGTTTATGACAATGACGGAATCATCCTTGAACAGGATACTGGAATGCAGCGCCTTGAGATCCTTGTCGTCGGGCTGAAGGTTGGAGTTGGATCGTTTTTGATCCGGCTTGAGCAAGGATTCTTCGCCAAAGGGCGGAATCCGGATGCTCTGACCTTCTTCCAGTCTGAGCCCTGCCTTGGCGCGGCCACCGTCCACACGCACCTGCCCGGAGCGCAAAAGTTTTTGTAAATGCACATGGCTAAGGCCGGGATAGTGACGCTTGAACCAGCGATCAAGCCTAATCCCACTCTCATCGGAAGTGACGCGCTCCAAAGTGACGCCTGTCATGCCAGAATATTTCGAAAGACATAAAGACCGGCCATAAACGCGGCAATGGAAAAAACAACCGACGTCATAATATAGAATCCGGCTTGCTGAAAAGCATTGCGCTCAATCAAGAAATAAACGTCCAGGGAAAATGTAGAAAAATGTAGTAAAAGCGCCAAGAACCCCCACGACAAGCATTGAGCGGATTTCCGGGCTTGGCGACCATACCAGCGCCATGATCTCGATGACAGCGCCGAGCACGAAAGACCCTATGACGTTGACCGACAGGGTTGCCCATGGAAAGACACTTGGGAACCAATGCCCGATGCCGCTCATGACCAGAAACCTGCCGACGGCGCCAAAGGCCCCACCTGCAGCAATAGAAAGAAGAAGTTTTGCAGACATGATGGAAAAATCTATCCCCTATCTATAACCGGTAATTTTACGGGAAAATGGGATTAAGAAGCCGCCTCGGGGAGAAGATCGCGATCAAACAGGCTAATTAAATTTTCCGGCGAGAGCGGGCGGCTGATTAAATAGCCTTGAATTTCATCACATCCCTCACCTTTAAGAAATTTAACCTGATCATCCGTTTCCACGCCTTCCGCCACGACCGTCATCCCCATTGATTTTCCCATAGCTATGATCGTCGCAACAATAGCCATATCGTCGCTGTCAGCGATCATATCATGGACAAAACTCTGATCAATTTTCAAAGAATCAACCTTGATCCGTTTTAATTTATTTAGGTTGGTGAAACCCGTTCCAAAATCATCGATCGAAATTTTAACGCCTATTTTGCTTAGCTCGGAAATAGTTTCACTTGCCGATCCGCCTCCGTTCATCACAGATGCTTCGGTAAATTCGAGTTCAAGATATTCCGGATCAAGCCCGGTTTCTTTCAGGGTTTCGCTGATGAAATCGGATAAATTTCCATTGCGTATTTGGTGATTTGAAATGTTCACTGAAACCGGAATCGTCGGAAGACCTTTTTTCTGCCATTCCTTGTTCTGCTTACATGCCGTTTGGATAACCCATTCTCCAATGGGCGTGATCAATCCGGAATCCTCGGCAAGGGGTATGAATTGACGCGGCTGAACAACACCCATATCCGCACTATGCCACCTTATCAGGGCTTCTACTCCGCTCATTCGGCCTGTTGAGGCGTCGACCTTAACCTGATAGTTCAGCCTGAATTCCTCCTTCTCCACAGCATCGCGTAATTTATCTTCGCTGTTGATACGTTCCACGGACTGGGCATTCATCACCTGGGAATAAAGTTGAAAATTATTTCTTCCCAATTCCTTCGCCCGGTACATGGCTTCGTCGGCATTCTTGATAAGTTCTTCAACCGCAAGTCCATCTTCAGGAAAAATGGCGATACCGATACTGGCGGTAACGTAGAGTTCATGCCCATCGACGATAAATGGATTTTTAATATCGTTTAT
>JAOUPW010000394.1 GCA_029879665.1 Rhodospirillales bacterium
AAGCTCAGACCCAAGCTCAGACCCAAGCTCAGACCCAAGCTCAGACCCAAGCTCAGGCCAAAATTCAGGGAAAATTGCATGTGCTTTTCGGTTGCGGCGGTGACCGGGATCCCGGCAAACGTCCACAAATGGGGGATGTCGCCTGCCGCCTTGCCGATGCGGTGATCGTCACCGATGACAACCCGCGCTCCGAGGAAGCGGCAGCGATCCGCCGGGAAATTCTGACGGCCTGCCCCGGAGCCCGTGAGATCGGCGATCGCCGGGAAGCCATCTTTTCCGCCGTTGCCGCCTTGAAACAAGGAGACGTCTTGGTCGTTGCCGGTAAAGGGCATGAACAGGGCCAGATTGTCGGCGATAAGGTTATTCCGTTCGACGATGCCAAGGTTATTGCCCAGGCTATCAAGGAGGTGGAGCAATGACCGCCTCTATTCTTTGGACCGCCAAGGATGCCGTCGCTGCGACGGGGGGTCGGACAGGCGCAGCGTGGAACGCCAGCGGTGTTTCGATCGATACGCGCACGCTCAGGCCCGGCGATTTGTTCATTGCCATCAAAGGACCCAACTTCGACGGTCATGCCTTCGCGTCCAAGGCGCTTGCATCCGGTGCCGCCGCCGTCGTTGTCGAACATCTTCCCGAAGGAGCACCGGAAGACGGGCCGATGCTGATCGTCGAAGACACCTTGACGGCGTTGCAGGATCTAGGTGTGGCGGCGCGCCAACGGACGCGGGCTTCGGTCATTGCGGTAACTGGAAGCGTGGGGAAGACCGGAACCAAGGATATGTTGAAACATGTCCTTAGCTCCCAGGGAAATGTTTCGGCGAGTGAAGGAAATCTCAACAACCATTGGGGCCTGCCCTTGAGCCTGGCTCGGATGCCGAGGGAAGCGGACTACGGCATCTTTGAAATGGGAATGAATCATCCGGGTGAAATCAGGCCCTTGTCAAGAATGGCACGGCCTCGGGTCGCGGTGATCACCACGGTCGAACCGGTGCACAGCGCCTATTTTAATTCCGTCGAAGAAATCGCCGACGCCAAAGCGGAAATCTTTGCCGGTATGGATTCCGGGGGCGTCGCCGTTCTCAACCGGGACAATGATTATTTCGACCGGCTTGCCGCCGCCGCCGCCGATCAGGGCGTGGGAACGCTTCTTGCTTTTGGAACCCATGAGAGCGCGGACGTCCGCCTTACCGGGTTGGTTCAGGGTGAAGAAGGATCGCGCGTTCAGGCAAATGTCGCGGGAACGATGTTGGACTACACGATCGGCGTTTCCGGCCGCCATTTGGCCATGAACAGTCTCGCCGTTCTTGCCGCCGTCCATGCCGTGGGCGGCGATGTCAGGAAAGCGGCGGCAGCGCTTGCCACCCTCATGGCGCCGGCCGGCCGCGGCAGGCGCCATCAGGTGCGCCTTAAGAACGGTTTCTTCAACGTAATCGACGAAAGCTACAACGCCAGCCCGGTTTCCATGAACGCCGCCATTGAAACCCTCGGCAAGGCCAACCCAGGAACGGCCGGCCGGCGGATCGCGGCCCTTGGCGATATGCTGGAACTGGGGGAAAAGGAAAAATCACTGCATGCGGCACTGTCCGGTCCCTTGCAACGAAACGGAATCGACCTTGTGTTTACTGCCGGCTCCCGGATGGCGGCGTTGTGGCAGGCTCTGCCCAGCTCCATGAAGGGGGCGCATGCGGGAAATTCGGAAGAGCTGGCACCCAAGGTCACGCAATCCATCGGCGCCGGCGACATCATCACCGTCAAGGGTTCGGCGGGCAGCAACATGGGGGTCGTTGTCCGTGCGCTTCTTGATATGGAAGGCCGGCATACCGCCCCTTCCCAAACTGTCAACGGCGGATAGGGGAAAGGCATGCTGTTCAATTACCTCTATCCTCTTGCCGATCAGTTCGCGATCCTGAACGTTTTCAAGTATCTCACGTTCCGGACCGGCGGCGCCGTGATAACGGCCCTTGTCCTTAGCTTTTTGATCGGGCCGGTGCTGATCAGAAAACTGAGCGTGTATCAGGCGGGCGGTCAACCCATTCGCCATGATGGCCCGGAAAGCCACCTGCTGACCAAAAAGGGCACGCCCACCATGGGCGGTTTCATGATTCTGCTGGCCCTGGCAATGGCGACTCTGCTGTGGGCGGATCTTTCAAACGGCTACGTATGGGTGGCATTGTTCGTCACCATTAGTTATGGATCCATCGGTTTCATGGATGATTACCTGAAGGTCATTCGTCATAACCCGAACGGGCTTTCCGCCAGACTTAAACTCGTCATGCAGTCGGCCATCGCGATCCTGGCGGTTTATTGGATCATGAAAATGTTGCCCGCGCCGCTTACGACCACTTTGGCGGTGCCATTCCTGAAAAACATCCTGCTGGATCTGGGCTGGTATTTCATTGGGTTTGCCGTGCTGGTGATGGTCGGATCTTCCAATGCGGTCAACTTGACCGACGGGTTGGATGGGTTGGCGATCGTGCCGGTAATGATTGCAACCGGCGTCTTTGCCCTGATCTCCTACCTGGTCGGAAACGCGGTCTTTGCCAATTACCTGCAAATTCACAATGTACCCGGTAGCGGCGAGTTAGCGGTTTTCTGCGGCGCCCTGGTTGGCGGCGGCCTCGGCTTCCTTTGGTTCAACGCCCCGCCGGCCAAGGTCTTCATGGGCGATACCGGATCTTTGTCCCTGGGCGGCGCACTGGGCGTTGTCAGCATCATTACCAAACATGAATTGGTGCTTGCCATCGTCGGCGGGTTGTTCGTGTTGGAGACGGTTTCCGTTATCGTGCAGGTAGTTTCCTTCAAGCTGACGGGGCGGCGGATTTTCCGCATGGCGCCTCTGCACCACCACTTCGAAAAGAAGGGATGGGCGGAACCCACCATCGTCATCCGCTTCTGGATAATTGCAACCATTCTGGCCCTGGCCGGACTATCAACCTTGAAGCTGAGGTAGGGAAGGGAAAGACATGATCAACGTTTATCCCTTTAACGGACTTCCCGTTGCCGTTTTCGGTCTAGGCCGGTCCGGCCTGGCCACCGCTCATGCTTTGATGAACAGCGGCGCCGATGTCTGGGCCTGGGACGATAACGAAGATGCGCGGGCCGCCGCCGCCGGCGAAGACGTCCCCTTGGTTGACCTTTATTTATGCAATTGGGAGGAATTGACGAGCCTGGTGCTGAGTCCCGGCATTCCCCTCAATTTTCCCGAGCCCCATCCCCTGGTCGCGATGGCGC
>JAOUPW010000393.1 GCA_029879665.1 Rhodospirillales bacterium
GCGGCCTGGCGCGAGGAAGAGGCGCTAAAACGCGACGTTCCCCGCAACCGGGTTATCCGGGATGAAGCCCTGATCGAAATCGCCCATCATAAGCCGGCGTCGGTCAAGGATCTTGCGCGCACCCGCGGCCTCGGCCAGAAAATGGCGGAAGGACGAAATGGTGAATTAATTCTCGCCGCCGTTGAACGCGGCCTCGCCGTGGCCGATTCCGATTGTCCGAAACCGGTGGATAAACCGGACCTGCCCCGGGGCATTGGCCCCATCACCGACCTGTTAAAGGTGATGCTGAAAATGAAGTGCGAGGATTTCGACGTCGCACCGAAACTTATTGCTTCTTCATCCGATCTTGATCTGATCGCGGCTTTCGGTGAGAACGCCGATGTCCGGGCCATGCGCGGATGGCGGCGCGACGTTTTTGGCGACGATGCCCTAAGGTTACGCACCGGCGATATGGCGCTTGCCGTCACCAACCGAAAAGTTCAAGTCGTCGAACTTAATCGGAAAGAAGAGGATTGAGTTTCCTGAACAGGTATTCGGAAACTTTTCGCGATCCCTTGGGCGTCGTGTGAAGGGCGTCGTAAAAGTCGCCATCCTGAAACAAAAGCTCATTGAACATATCAATACAGATTGCTTTTTTACGTCGGCAAGCCGTCATCGCCACGGCGCTATAACGCCATAATTTTTCGAACCTGCCCGTTGATCCGTTCTCCTGGCTGTAAACATAGCCGTCGCGTATTCGGTATCCGCCCACCCCTTGGGCAACGATGATGGGCTCGGCCCCGACTTTCCTGATTTCATCGATCAGAAGTTCGACCCGCCCGGAAAACCTTTCCAACAAACGGCGCTGTTCCTCGCCCGAAATATGAATTTTTTCATCGAAGGTGACATGCGGGCGTGATTTATTCCATTGAACGTTTTTATAACGTTGGTCACCGTGTCTGATTTTGGCGCCGCGGGCCTTGAGCCAGCCATTAATAATCTTGGTCATCCGAAAAAGGGCGCTGTTGTTCCTGATCGATTGAATGATCCGGCCGCTTCGGGTGTCCGGCGTCAGGTCATCCAATTCCCGAAAATCCGTCCCGGCGCCGAGGATGACATCGTTTACCCCGATATAGGCGGCAATGTACCTGGTGCGCCCTCCGGGAAGAACGGGAAACCATTTTCGCAACATCTGGACATGACCGATGGTAGTCTGGCCGTCGATTCCTGCGTTGACCACGGAAAGGTTTTTACCGGTTTGCCTGAAAAGCTCACCTAACCGGTACGTCCACGTTTCCTTATCGTCAATATAAAGTTCGTTGGTCGTACTGCCGCCAAGAAAAAGTATGCCCAGGCTGCCGAGGGAATCATAGTCACCTCTGAGTCCGTATTGATCCCGGCTATAGCGTATTTCGCGGCCTCCTTCGTACATGGTGGATGTGTCGTGGTGGAGGATGACGTTTCGGGGAACGCTGAGAAGGCCCCATCCGGCAGAACTGAACCAGGACCCGAAAACCATCTCGGCAAGAAGCAGACCCGCGGTCATCACAGCAAAATTAATAAGGACAACCCTTCTGAATTCGGCGCCTTTCAATTTGAATTTGATGCCGGCCATAGATCATCCCGTACGCAAAAGAACCATATGCAGTCGATTATGAATAAGCTTCTTTAAACGAAGATGAACTTAGCGCGGGTCAAGGGCACTATTCCGCCGCATCCAGGGCTTCGTGCGCTTTCAGCCATTTTTTTTCCGCATCGGCCAGTTCTTTTTTCATGTTCGAATGCTGGATCTGAAGTTCCCGGAGAACCGCCGTCGGCCCTTCGTAAACGACCGGGTCGGCCAGCCGGGACTCCATTTCCGCGATCTTGGCGGTCAGCTTTTCCATATGCTTCTCCGCCTCACGGACGGATTTTCTTAAGGCGGTGGTTTCCGCACGGGCGGTGGCACGCTGGCGGCGCGCATCCTTGCGGCTGGAAGATCCGTTCCCTTCTTGTGAACGGGATTTGCGCCCACGATCGAGAAGCATGGCGCGGTAGGCCGCAAGGTCTTCGTCATAGGGTCGGCAGGTACCGTCGGCTACCAGCCAAAGGGAATCGCAAGTGAGTTCGATCAGATGAGGGTCATGGCTGACCAGAATCACCGCGCCGTCAAAATCGTTCATTGCCATTACCAGGGCTTCCCGGGAATCCACGTCCAGATGATTGGTGGGTTCGTCCAGCAACATCAGATGGGGCTTGTGAACGCTCATGAGCGCGAACAGCAGGCGCGCCTTTTCGCCGCCGGACAGATCACCGACCCGGGTGTCGGCCCTGTCCTGGGGAAACCCAAAGCGTCCGAGATGGGCACGGACCCGGTGTTCCGGTTCCATTGGCAACATACGCACCCCATGGCTGAAAGGCGTGGCGTCGAGATCCAGTTCTTCCGTCTGATGTTGGGCAAAATATCCGACCCTGAGTTTGGAAGATTTGTGCAGCTTGCCACCCTGATGCTTGAGGCGGTCCGCCAGAAGCCGCACCATGGTTGATTTGCCATTGCCGTTGGCACCAAGAAGGCCGATGCGGTCGTCCATATCGATACGCAGGTTTAAATTTTTCAGCACTGGCTTATCCGGTTCATAACCGACGGAAACATTGTCCAGGGCGATGATCGGCGGCGACAGGGGATCAGGATTGGGAAACTGGAAAGTAACGGTTCTTTCCTCCATGACGGAGACTATAGGCTCCATGCGGGCCAGCATTTTCAGGCGGCTTTGCGCCTGACGCGCCTTGGACGCCGTATAACGGAAGCGTTCCACGAACTTTTCGATATGCTTTCGTTCCGTCATTTGACGGGCCTGCATTTTGGATTGAATGCTTAATTGTTCGCGCCGGGTTTTTTCGAAACGGTCGTAACCACCGGTGTATCGGGTAAGCTTGCCCCCTTGCAGGTGAATGATCTCATCCACCGATTGATTGAGCAGAGTACGGTCGTGACTGATGACTATCAGGGTTCCGGACCAGCTTGCCAGGTAAGACTCCAGCCACAGCGTCGCTTCCAGATCCAGGTGATTGGTGGGTTCGTCCAGCAGCAACAGATCGGGGCGGGAAAACAAAACCGCCGCCAGTGCCACGCGCATGCGCCAGCCACCGGAAAAATCGCTGCACGGGCGGGCCTGGGCATCATCGTCAAAGCCGAGTCCGGCCAGAATCGCGGCGGCGAGGGCGGGCGCCGAGTGGGCCTCAATATCGGCAAGGCGGGTGTGCACATCCGCG
>JAOUPW010000395.1 GCA_029879665.1 Rhodospirillales bacterium
CGGCGACAGCCCGAGCGAAGGATAACTGTCGTGGGAAAGCCTACCGGATTCATGGAAATTATGCGTCAGGACCGCACTTATTCACCGGCGGCAGACCGGGTGCGGCATTATTCCGAATTTATCATTTCTCTTGATGAATCCGAGCTTAAGAAGCAGGGCGCCCGCTGCATGGATTGCGGTATTCCCTTCTGTCATCAGGGATGCCCGGTCAACAACCTGATCCCCGACTGGAACGATCTGGTTTACAAAGGGCGCTGGCGGGAAGCTCTGAAAAGCCTCCATTCGACAAATAATTTTCCCGAATTCACGGGCCGCATTTGTCCGGCGCCTTGTGAGGCATCCTGCACCCTCAATATTTCTGACGCGCCGGTCACCATAAAGACGATCGAATGCGCCATTGTCGACAGGGCCTGGGACGAAGGCTGGATGGAACCGATGATCGCCGATCATCGGACCGGAAAAAAGGTAGCGGTCGTTGGTTCCGGCCCCGCCGGGCTGGCATGCGCGCAACAACTTGCCCGCGCCGGACACCGGGTTGTCGTTTTTGAAAAAAATGACCGTATCGGGGGATTGCTTCGTTTTGGCATTCCGGATTTTAAACTTGATAAAAATCTGATTGATCGGCGCATGTCGCAAATGCAGGCGGAAGGGGTAAAATTCATTCCCGGCGTTAACGTTGGTGTCGATATGCCGGCGCATAAGCTTTTGGAAGATTTTGATGCCGTCGCGTTAACCGGCGGGTCGGAAAAGCCGCGCGATCTTCCGGTTGAAGGACGGGAACTCGACGGCGTTCATTTCGCGATGGAGTTTCTCGTCCAGCAGAATAAACGCCTTTCCGGCGACAAGATTCCTGATAATGACAGCATCACCGCGGCCGATAAGAATGTAGTGGTGATAGGCGGCGGAGACACGGGATCGGACTGTGTCGGCACCTCTCTTCGTCAGGGCGCGCGTTCCGTCACTCAGGTCGAAATCCTGCCCAAGCCTCCGGTACGGGAAAACAAGGAACTCACTTGGCCGGATTGGCCCAATAAGCTCCGCAATTCTTCGTCCCAAGAAGAAGGATGCGAACGGGACTGGAATATACTGACCAAATCGCTCAGCGGTGAGAACGGGCGAGTTAAAACCCTGCACGCGGCCCGCGTTGAATGGTCCAAAGGTGACGATGGACGGATGAATATGACGGAAATCGCGGGAAGCGAATTTGATCTCCGTGCTGATCTGGTGCTTATTGCCGCCGGGTTCGTCCACCCCTCTCATCAAGGGATGATCGAACAGTTGGGTCTGAATCTCGATGAACGGGGAAATGTCAAAGCAGATACGGACAAATATCAGACGTCCGTGGAAAAGATATTTTCCGCCGGCGACATGCGCCGTGGTCAATCGCTGGTGGTGTGGGCGATCCGCGAAGGGCGTCAATGCGCGCGCGCGATTGATGAATATCTGATGGGGTCCAGCGACCTGCCGCGTTAGGGCATTTTTTAAGCCTGCACCAGAAGGGCGCTTTTGATCGCGTTAATCACCTCGTCAATCTTGATCGGCTTGGTGAGGTAAGTGTGAAAACCTGCCATCGTGCCCTTTTCCACATCCTTGATCATGGCGCTGGCGCTAAGCGCGATTACGGGGATGTTGCTGGTAATTTCACTGGCATGCAATCGTTCGAGAGCTTCATATCCGTTCATGCCGGGCAGGTTAATATCCAAAATTATGACATCCGGTCTATGGGTCATGGCAATTTGAAGTCCTCGCTCGGCATTGTTGGCGGACAACATTTTGATGTTGGGAATTTTGGAAACAATTCTTTCTACTAGTTTTAGATTGGCCGGGTTGTCTTCCACGTATAACAGGGTGCGTTCGGATCCATCTGAAAATTCCACACTAGAATTCAAAACATGAGAATCCACTTCAAGCATTTCAATTTCATCGGTATCGAAAACCCCTTCGTGTACGGTCGGTAACTCCATCCAGAAGGTGCTTCCTTTTCCTTGTTCGCTGTTAAAACCGATCCTGCCGTTCATCAGCTCGACCAGTTGTTTGGTGATCGTCAGGCCGATGCCGGTTCCTTCAATATCGGTTGCTTCCGCCCCTAATCGGCTGAAGGGCTGAAATATGTCTTTCTGTTTGCTTTTGGGAATTCCCCTGCCGGTATCGGTCACGCTGAAGCGAAGCAGGCCATCCTCAACTTCTGAGGACTCAAGGAGGATTTCCCCTCCTTCTTTGTTGTATTTGACCGCATTCGAAAGCAAATTGAGCAGGACTTGTTTGAAGCGGGTGAAATCCGCCCATACTTTTGGCAGGTCTGAATCGGTGGTTTTGTCGATGATCGAGATGTTGCGGTTTTCGGCCTGGGTATAGGTCATGATCAGGGACTGGTCGATGACTTCCGCCGGATCGACTTCTTCAATCGACAAGGAGACTTTTCCAGATTCGACCTTAGCTAGATCCAGAACCTCGTTGATAAGGCCAAGTAGATGTTCTCCGCCTTTGAGAATTTGTTCCACATAATCCTTTTGTGCCGCGGTCAGGGGTTCCGACGGATCATTGGAAAGAAGTTGGCTAAATCCGAGAATGGCGTTCAGCGGAGTCCTGAGTTCGTGGCTCATCGATGATAGAAAATCGGATTTGGCGCTGTTCGCCGCTTCGGCCCTGTCTTTCTGAATGGAATATTCGTCGGCCAGGATCACCAACTGCTCGCCCTGTTCCTGAAGCATGCGGCGGGAATATTCAAGATCGCGGATATGCTGGGTCAGGCTTTCCTCTTTTTGCTGCAATTGCTCCTGCTGGCGTTTCATGGTGGTAATGTTGCTGCCAACGCATTGGTATTCGGTCAGGTTTCCCGCGGCATTGAAAAACCCCCGGCACCGCCACCAGAACCAGTTACGGGAACCGTCTGGCATATCAATTTCCTGCTCGACCTCCATAACCGGATTGTCCTTGGAAATAGGCTCCATCATGCCGGGAAGAAGCTGGGTTCCTTTTTCCAGCAATAGCCCGGTCAGCTTCGTTCCGATCATGGAGTTGGGCGTCTTGCCGTAGAAGGAGGCGAAGGGAAGGTTAACCAGGGTCAGAGTTTTGTCGGGCAGAAACCGGCATATCAACTCGGTCTGTTCATCGACCACGGACTGGAACTGCGCCTTACTGCGCTCGATAATCAGTTCCTGACGTTTGAGAGCTGTAATATCGGCTTCGATGCTGACAATGCCGCCGTCCCGTGTCGGTCGTTCGC
>JAOUPW010000017.1 GCA_029879665.1 Rhodospirillales bacterium
ATCAATGACGGCCGCATCGAGGACGCCATCCAGTCATCTGCGACCGAAGCGGGATTTTCGGTCGCCCGACCGACCATCGAGGTGGAAGGGATTTGTCCGCACTGCCGGGATGATGAAAGAAGCCCGTCCCATGGATGAAAGCGTGCGGACTGAAGTCCAGAATATAATCCCGGCATTGTCCCCGGTATTGGTGGAAGTAGCGGACATAAACGTTACCTTTTCCGGCAAGCATGTGCTGGATGGTGTCTCACTGAAGGTAAAGCGTGGGGAGATTGTCACGATCATCGGACCCAACGGCGCCGGAAAATCGACCCTGATCCGGGTCATTCTGGGTTTGCTCAAGGCCGATGGAGGAATCGTGACTCGCCGCAAGGGGCTTCGCATCGGATACATGCCGCAGCGCATGGAACTGGATCCGGCCCTGCCGTTGACCGTTGAAAAGTTCCTCGCCCTTGCCGTGCCGCGGGGCAGCGAAAAAGGGCGCAAGCGCATTGCCTCCGTTCTTGAAGACGTCGGCGCCGAAACGGTGCTGGAACAGTCCATGCAGGATCTTTCGGGCGGTGAACGTCAGCGCGTAATGCTCGCCCGCGCCCTGTTGCGCGAACCCGATCTTCTGGTTTTGGATGAACCCTCACAGGGCGTTGATATTGGCGGTCAGGCCGACCTTTACCGCCTGATCGGCAGCATCCGGGATCAAAGGGGATGCGGGGTCCTGTTGGTTTCCCACGATCTGCATTTGGTAATGGCAGCGACCGATCAGGTGGTCTGCATCAATACCCATGTCTGCTGTGCCGGTCACCCTGAAACCGTAACCCGCGATCCGGCCTATGTGGATTTGTTCGGCGACGAACTCGCCCGTGCTTTTGCCGTATATCACCATCATCACGATCACCATCATGCCGACGACGGAAAAGTTGTTCCCTTGCCGGAAAGCGAAGGACACTCCGATCATGGATGATTTTTTACTCCGCGCCCTCTTGGGCGGCATCGGCGTTGCCCTCATCGCTGGACCTTTGGGGTCTTTCGTGGTTTGGCGGCGCATGGCCTTCTTTGGAGATACTCTGGCCCACTCGGCATTGCTGGGTGTGGTGCTGGGCGTGGTGCTTGGGCTGAACCTGTCCATCGGCGTCATCGCCGTGGGGATTGGCGTCGCCCTGGTTCTGACGGCGTTGCAGCGCCGCCGCCAAATTCCCGGTGATACCCTGCTCGGGATTTTGTCTCACGGCGCCCTGGCCCTGGGGCTGGTTGCCATCGCGTTGACCGGAGGGCAGGTGAATCTGACCTCGACCTTGTTCGGGGATGTTCTGTCGGTAACGGGAGAAGATCTAGCCTGGGTGTATGGCGGCGGGGCCGTCGTTCTTGTCGTCTTGGTGCTGCTCTGGAATCCCTTGCTCGCTACGACGGTTGATGAAGAGTTAGCTCAGGTTGATGGCGTTAATGTTATCGCCGTCAACCTGGCCTTGATGGGATTACTGGCGCTGACGGTGGCGTTGGCCATGAAGGTGGTGGGGGTTCTTTTGGTCACCGCGCTGTTGATCATCCCGGCTGCCGCCGCTCGGCGGTTTGCCCGGACCCCGGAACGCATGGCCGTTCTTGCCGCCGCTGCCGGATGTTTGTCCGTCGCCGGCGGGTTGGGCGGGTCGCTGGCGCTGGACACGCCGACGGGGCCGACCATCGTGGTCGCGGCCCTGTTTCTTTTTGTATTGAGCGCGGCGGCGCCGGCACTCAGCCGGCGGTGAGGCGCTTTAATCCCCGTTCGAGATCGTTGATCAGATCTTCCGGATCTTCCAGCCCGGCGTGAAGGCGGAGCAAAGGGCCTTTTGCCTCCCATGAGGTCGCGGTGCGGATGGCCGATGGATCGGCGGGAATGATCAGGCTTTCGTATCCACCCCAGCTATACCCCATGGCGAACATCTCCATACCATCGAGCATGGCGGCGACGGCTGCCTTGGAGGCGTCCTTGAGGATAATGCTGAACAAGCCCGAGGCGCCTGAAAAATCCCGCTGCCAGAGATCATGCCCAGGGCACGACGGCAATGCCGGATGAAGAACGCGGTCCACTTCCGGGCGGCCTTCGAGCCAACGGGCCAACGTCAGGCCCGTTTCCTGGTGGCGCGCCAGGCGGGCGGCCATGCTGCGCAGTCCCCGGAGGGCGAGGAAACAATCATCTGGGGCGGCGTGCAGCCCAAGGTCGCTGCATTCCCGCTTGACCGGCAAAAAGGATTCCTCGGTGGTGGTGATCATGCCCATGATCAGGTCCGAATGACCGCCGATGTATTTCGTTACCGCCTGAAAGGAAACATCGGCCCCGTGTTTCAGGGGCTGAAAATAATAGCCGGCGGCCCAGGTGTTATCGATGATGGAAACGGCACCGGCTTCGCGGGCGGCGGCGGCGATTGCGGGAACGTCCTGAACCTCGAAGGTCAGCGAACCCGGCGATTCGAGAAACACCACCCGGGTATTGTCCCGGATCAGGCCGGAAATCCCTGCGCCGATCATGGGATCGAAGTATGTGGTTTCCACGCCAAACCGGGCCAGGTGCCCGTCACAGAACTTCCGCGTCGGATAGTAAATATTATCCGAAACAAGAAGGTGATCGCCGGCTTTCAGGAACGCAAGCAGGGGTGCGGTGACGGCGGCAAGACCGGAACAGACGGCAACGCTGCGGTATCCCCCTTCCAAAGCGGTGACGGCGTCTTCCAGGGCGAAGGTGGTGGGGGTTCCGCGAAGGCCGTACTTGACGCCTTCAAAAGGCTTGAGGTTGGCTTCCTCAAGGGCGGCGACCGTGGGGTGTACGATGGTCGAGGCATGGTAGACCGGCGGATTGACGATGCCGAAGTTATGTTCGGGATCGCGCCCGGCAGTCGTCAGCTGCGTATCCTTTTTTCCGCGTCCCTTGGCCATGATCCGGTGTCCTGTCTATCAAGCGATAGGAACGTCGTCGCGATTGCCCCATTCCGCCCAGGAGCCGTCATAAACGGAAACGTCCTCCTTGCCGATCAGGTACAGGCCGAACGCAGTCACGCAGGCGGTAACGCCGGAACCGCAAGTGGCGGCAATCGGTTTGTCCAGGTCAATCCCGACATAACCAAACGTCGCCTTAAGTTCTTTTGCCGGCTGCATGACAAAAGCTTTTTTCGGCTGAAGCAGATCGTTGAACGGAAGGTTGATGCTGTCAGGAATATGGCCCTTGAATTTGGTCGGCCTGGGTTCGTCGTCGTCACCTCTGAAGCGTCCGGCGCTACGGGCATCGATCACCTGTTCGGTTTTGTGGTCGAGGTTGTTCTTCATTTCCTCAAGGGAGCGGACCAGGGATTTGTTGAAGGCCGCCTTATAAGGTTGCGTAGCGTGTGGCGGCGGAAAGCCTTTATTTACCGGGCGCTCTTCATTCATCCACTTGACAAGGCCGCCGTTGAGGACGGCGACATTGTCATGGCCGAAGACCCGGAACATCCACCAGGCGCGCATCGCAGCCATAAATCCGCCGAGCGCGTCATAGACGACGACCCGGGTGTTATTGCCGATACCCATTCCACCCACGGTCTTCGCAAAAAAATCGGCATCGGGCAGCATATGGGGCAGGTCGGTGGCGGTGTCGGCAACGGCATTGACGTCAAAGCGTCGCGCGCCCGGAATATGACGTAATTCGAATTCGATTTCCGCGTCCCGTCCCATGGCGGGCAGGAAAAAACTGGCGTCGAGAATTCTGATTTCCGGATCTTCTAGGTGTTCCGCTAGCCAATCCGTTTCGATCAGGGCTTCAGGATGGGCGTAATCCATAACAATTATTTCCTAATCCAGCCAATCCGGGGCGGGAAGGTTATGTTCGCGCAGAAAGGCGGGGTTGAACAGTTTGCTTTGATAACGGGTGCCGAAATCGCCAAGAATGGTGACGATTCGGTGTCCAGGCCCCATTTTTTTCGCCAGACGGATGGCGCCGGCGACATTGATGCCGCTGGACCCGCCCAGGCACAGGCCTTCTTCCTTGAGAAGATTGAAAATGATCGGCAGCGCTTCCTCGTCGGGAATCTGAAAGGCTTCATCAATGATGACGTTTTCAAGGTTGCGGGTAACGCGGCCCTGGCCGATACCTTCGGTGATGGAGGATCCCTCCGATTTCAATTCCCCGTGCTTATAATAATTATAGAGGGCGGCTCCCATGGGATCGGCGAGGCCAATCACCACATCATTGTTCCGTTCCTTCAGACCCATGGAAACCCCACCCAGGGTTCCACCGGTGCCGACGGCGCAGATGAAGCCGTCGACGGTGCCGTCGGTCTGGTCCCAGATTTCGGCGGCGGTGGTTTCAATGTGGGCAAGGCGGTTGGCGACATTATCGAACTGGTTGGCCCAGACGGCGCCCCGGGGCTCGCTTTCGTTGAACTCTTTTGCCAGCCGTTCAGAATAATGAACGTAGTTGTTGGGATCTTTGTAGGGAACGGCGGGCACCTCGCGCAGGTCGGCGCCACACAGACGCAGGGTATCTTTCTTTTCCTGGCTCTGGGTGTCGGGGATGACGATGACGGATCGGTAGCCCAGGGCATTGCCGACCAGGGTAAGGCCGATGCCGGTATTTCCGGCGGTGCCTTCGACAATGACGCCACCGGGTTTTAGGGCGCCCCGTTGCTCAGCATCCCGAACAATATAAAGTGCCGCCCGGTCTTTTACCGAACCGCCGGGATTGAGGAACTCCGCCTTACCGAGAATCTCGCAGCCGGTTTCCTCGGATGCCTTCCGCAATCTGATCAAGGGCGTGTTACCGATGGTGTCAATGAAATCGCTGCGGATATCCATAAAAATTAAACTCAATCCAATTTCAGGAATGCAAGTACGGCAGAGTAATGGGGCGGGCGGTTCCGATCAAGACCAGGGCCCGTGCTAAGACGGATTCCACAACCGGCGTAGTTTCTCCCGGTTCATCCTGAACCATTGCAGGGCGATCAGGGCTTTGGCATTGACGATGCGGCCTTCGTCCAGCCATTGAAATGCCTTTTCCGAGGGAACGGACAGAACCCGGATATTTTCATGTTCTTCGGTCAGGCCGTAGATCCCGCCGGCGTTTGCGGCGTCCACCCGGCCGCAATAGAGAAAGACATATTCGGAACAAGAACCGGCGGTGGAAAGATACCGATAGACGGGGATCATATCCTGAATTTCACAACCGGTTTCCTCAATGGTTTCGCGGCGGGCGACTTCTTCCGGGGTTTCACCTTCATCAATGACGCCGGCCACGAATTCCAGAAGCCACGGCGAAAAATCGTTCCCCGGCCATGGACTGTCCATGGCCGCCAGTGCGCCAATGCGGAATTGTTCGATTACAACCAGCCGGTCGAGAACCGGATCGTAGGGAAGCACGCCTGCGACATGGCCGCGCTCGAATACTTCGCGCTCCATTTCGCCGCTCCATCCCCCTTCGAACAGGCGGTGTTTGAGGCGATAGCGGTCAATACGGAAATAGCCCTGATAGGCCGCTTCCCGGGAGATGATTTCAACGTCATTGCGCCCTAATGGGGGAGGGGAATTTTCGGGCATGATCGGCATCCTGATGAATTAGAATGATTTGTCCCGTATCCAACTACGGGGATCAATACTTTATTCATGAAATTTGAAACCTTTTCCCAACTTAGGGAAAATGCCCGAAATAGCTTTAGGGTTTGACGGCGGCGCTGGTCAATTTGTCCAGTATATCGGCCATCTTGGCGAAGACTTTGTCCCGGTTGGAAATATTGCGCCGCTTGGAAAGATAGGAGGGATTGTTGTAGGCAAGCCAGACCTTGCCGTCGCCGTCCTTCCAGACCAGAACTTTCAACGGCAGGTCAATGCCGATTTGAACATAGGGAGCCCCCTTTGAAGACGTTGAACGGAATCGCTTCATGGAGCTAAGCCAGAACAATTTTCACATACAAATTACGTTATTGTGAATAAGGGCAATTCGTGAAGAGCGGTCAGGCCCAGATACGCCCCGTTTCCGCAATCGCCGACGTGATCAGGCCAAGGATAAGGTTCGTGCCGACGATCCGGCGCATGGTGCCGAGATTTTTCGCGGCCAGTGCCCATTCCTGAGCGCCGACCGCTCTGAGGAAGGCTTTATAAGGGATGAAATAAAGGAATATGAACAAGGCAATCATAATCAGACCAAGGGCCTGCATGATGTGAATATGGATGCCGGCAGAAGCAAAATTGCCGAAATCAATAAACACCATGGCATATCCGGTGGCGGGGAGGGCAATCACGGCCATCCATACCCACTGGAAGAAACGAGGAAAAATTTCGCTCCAGGCATGGATTTTATCCGGTGGCGACAACATGGACAGGGACGGCCCCAGAATCAGATAGGCAAAAAACATTCCGCCAATCCAGATAATGGCGGAAAGCGCGTGAACGGCGATGGCGACCGAGGAAAAGATTTCCATTTATTGCAATATCCATGTCTAGAAAGAATGCGCGAGATAGCGTTCTGCATATCGGCATGTGGGGAGCGTGATTGGGAATTAAAAGCCTTTTTGTTGTTTATTCTTTTTTCGACAGGAAGTTAGGTGGATCGCCTTGCTAAAATTCCCTTGTTAAAGCGGGACAATCCCTTTTCATTTTTAAAATTATAATTATGAAGCCGAATTATAAGTGGTAGATAAATATATTTTAAGTATAATTGAATGATGGTTGTTATAATTTATCGATTAAAATACATGTATACTATTTTTATGATTTATTTATAAGCGAATAATTATAATTATATTGTAATAACCTGGGGAATAAAAAATTTTACCTGTTTTATTGTGACTGACTTGGAAGTGAGTGCGAATTAGAAGGTCTTGCTAAGACGGTTTCTATGCCAACTCTTACGACCTGTGTTGCCGGAGGGCTTTTGCCGGAGCTGTTTTGGCTTCTTCCTTGCCGGCTTTGACCTGAAAAATGGAGTTTTCTTTCGCTCGGGGCGGAATTTGTATTGTTGACGGTGTTGCCGGGATTAATTGTCCAGGACGGAGGCAACACCTTTAATGCAGGAGGCCATGAAGAAAGGGGAAACCTGCAGTGAATGCCGTAAAGGGATCGCCCATAACCTACCGGATGACTACGAAAAAGATTAACCTTCCGACCGAACTCCTGAGCGTCGCGGAAATGTCCCGTGCCGATACCGCCGCCATTGCCGGTGGTGTGCCCGGTCTTGACCTCATGGAAGCGGCGGGCGGGGCCATTGCCCGTCTTATCCAGGAGCGGTGGGAAAAACGCCCGGTTTCCGTTCTCTGCGGCCCCGGCAACAACGGCGGCGACGGCTTTGTCGTGGCGCGCCACCTGGGTGAGGCCGGCTGGCCGGTAACGGTGGCCTTGTCCGTATCCGCGTCCGCGCTTAAGGGCGATGCCGCCGTCAATGCTGAGCGTTGGGCCGGGCGCTTGACGGGGGAGGTTCAGTCATTGGCTCCGGGGGTTCTGGACGGTGACCCCTTGGTGGTGGATGCGCTTTTCGGTTCCGGACTGACACGGCCTCTCGAGGGCGCGGCGGCGGCTGTGGTTAAAACCATCAATGATCGCGGCCTTGAGTGTGTCGCCGTCGATATTCCCAGCGGCGTCCACGGCGATAGCGGTGAAATTCTCGGCATTGCGCCCCGGTGTGCCGCGACCGTAACTTTCTTCCGCGCCAAGACCGGTCATTTCCTGTTGCCGGGAATGGCCCTGACAGGGGAACTGACGGTGGCCGACATCGGTATCCCCGATGCCGTTCTGGAAGATATCCTGCCGCAAACGTTTCTCAACGGACCCGCCTTGTGGGGGGCCAGGTTTCCTTGGCCGGGCGCGCCCGGCAACAAGTATAGCCGCGGTCATGCGGTCGTGGTCGGTGGTCCGGAAATGACCGGGGCCGCCCGCCTGGCGGCGGTGACCGCGCGCCGGGTCGGCGCCGGCCTGGTGACCATTGCGGCCCCGGTGGAGGCTTTTGCCATCTATGCGGTGGAAGAACCGGGAAATATCGTCAAGGCGATCCAGGATGACGCGGCATTTGAGGCCCTATTAGCCGACCCACGCCGCAATGCGATCCTGGTCGGGCCGGGGGCCGGCGTCTCCGAAGTGACCCGCCGGCGCACCCTCTTGGCGCTGGCAACGGGACGGGCCTGCGTGTTCGATGCCGATGCCCTGACCGTATTTCAAGACGCCCCTGAAACCTTGTTCGCCGGTATTGACGGCCCCTGCGTCCTGACTCCCCACGAGGGGGAATTTTCCCGTCTGTTCACCTTTGCTGGCGATAAGCTCAACCGGGCTCGCCTGGCGGCGGCGGCGTGCGGGGCCGTGGTTTTGCTGAAAGGGGCGGATACGGTCATCGCCGCGCCTGACGGTCGCGCGGCCATCAACGCCAACGCCCCCCCTGATCTTGCCAGCGCCGGCACCGGAGATGTCCTGGCCGGGCTTGTTACCGGTCTTCTCGCCCAAGGCATGGACCCCTTTGATGCGGCTGCGGCGGCCGTCTGGCTGCATGGCAGGGCCGGATCGGCGGTAGGGCCGGGCCTGATCGCCGAAGATCTGCCGGGAGAAATCCCCGGCCTTCTGCGCGCCCTCAAAAGCGGCAATGGATAAACCTTGCAACGGGTGGGACTGAGGACAATCTTTTATCCATGAATGAGACGACAACGACCGGATTCCTTGACCGTACCCTGGGCCGCTTGCGAAAGGGTTGGCGGTCTATCGCCGGAAAATCCTTCGATGAGACTGTGGCGAACCTGCGTCCCGACCTCCCCGACGAGGACCTGGACCGGTTGCGCGCCCAGATGCAGGCCTGTCTTGAGACCCGGGGCGGCGAAGTTACGGCGCGCGCCAATGCCGCGGCACTGGGCCATGCCTATTTGGCGCTCAACCGCGCCGGGCGGGGACGCTTCCTGGAAGTTCTTGCCCGGGATTTCGATATCGACCGCCAGGCTGTGGACGCCGCCGCCGTTCGGATGATGTCGGCGGAAGGCGAGGAAGCCCGTCTTGAAGCCGAGCGTCACTTGCGAAAAGTTCTGGAAGCCCCCCGTGTCCGCCTTCTCACCCTGTTCAATGCCCTGCCGGACGGGGTCAAATTCCTGGTCGACATGCGCGCCGAACTTCTTCCCCTGGCCCGGACCGACCCGGCGCTGCAGGCGCTGGGCCGCGACCTCAAACGTTTGCTCAAAACTTGGTTTGACGTGGATTTTCTGGAACTGAGGCGGATCACCTGGGATTCGGCACCGGCGGCGTTGTTGGAAAAACTCATCGCCTATGAAGCCGTGCATGCCATTGAAAGCTGGGATGACCTGAAGAATCGCCTTGATTCTGACCGCCGTTGCTTTGCCTACTTCCATCCCCGGATGCCTGACGAGCCGTTGATTTTCGTCGAAGTCGCGCTGGTCAACGGCATGGCCGTCAATGTTCAGGACCTTCTGAATGAACGCGCTCCGGTGCAGGACCCGGCGAGCGCCGATACGGCTATTTTCTACTCCATTTCCAACGCTCAAAAAGGACTGGCCGGGATCAGTTTCGGAAATTTTCTGATCAAACGGGTGGTCGCCAGCCTGTCGGATGAATTCAAGGGCCTGAAGGTCTTCGCCACCCTGTCTCCGGTGCCCGGATTTCGCTCCTGGCTGATGCGTCGTCTCTCCCAGGAGTTCGGGGAGGATTTTTCGCCCGAGGTTATGATTGATCAGATGAACCGCCCTGGGTGGCCCGGTTGGTATGAGGACGAAGGGGCGGCACAGATGCTCCGTGACACTTTCATGAATCTGTGCGCGCGGTATTTGGCGGAAGAAAAACGCCCCGAAGGAGATGCCGGAACCGGTCCCCTTAAGGCGCTTGATGCCGTTGCTCACTTTCATCTGACCAACGGTGCCCGCATCGAGCGTCTTAACTGGATGGGGGATCGGTCACAGAAGGGGATCGAGCAATCCGCCGGCATAATGGTAAATTATCTCTATGAATTCAGTGAGATAGAGCACAACACAGAAGCCTATACCTCGGCGGGAACCGTCGCCGTTTCCCTGGCGGTGAAGTCTCTGCTTAAACGAAATGTCCGAAATCCAGGCGATCTTTTTCGCTCAATTAAAGAGAATTGGCCTAAAACCCCCGATATGCCACCCGATGGAATTGACAGGTAGGCGGTTTTGTATACCATCGCGCCCCGCGCAAGGTCATGACCGCGGGCGTGGTGGAATTGGTAGACACGCCAGGTTTAGGTCCTGGTGGCGGTAACGCCTTGGGGGTTCGAGTCCCTTCGCCCGCACCAGAACGCGTTCTGAATAAGGACTACCCTTTAAACTTTTATGTTGATGATTTAACTCATCCGATCGGGATTTTCATGCAGGTTACTGAAACCAATACTGAAGGGCTGAAGCGGGAATTCAAGGTTCTCGTTTCCGCAAACGAAATTGATGAACAGGTCAATAGCCGCCTGAAGGAGATGGCCAAAACGGCGCGGTTACCCGGCTTCCGGCCCGGCAAGGCTCCTGTGTCGCTGTTAAAGAAAAAGTACGGCCCTTCCATCATGGGAGAGGTGCTTGAACGCACGGTCAATGAAACCACTCAGAAGACGCTATCGGAACGCGGCCTTCAGGCGGCGATGCAGCCCAAGATCGAAATCACATCGTTCGATGCCGGTAAGGATCTGGAATACACCATGGCGGTTGAGATCCTGCCGGAGATCAAGCCGATCGATTTTTCCAAGCTGAAACTGGAAAAACTTGTCGCCAAGGCCGATGAAAAGGTGATCGACGAGACCCTCGAACGTCTGGCGAGTGCGAATAAAACGTCCGAACCCGTTTCGGAAAAACGAAAATCCAAGAGCGGCGATATTCTGGTTATTGATTTTGTCGGTCGCGTAGACGGCGAGGAATTCGCCGGTGGCAAGGCGGAAGCGTATGCCCTTGAACTGGGTTCGGGAAATTTTATTCCCGGGTTTGAAGACCAGTTGATCGGGGTGAGCGTCGGGGACCATGTCGATGTCAAAGTAAAGTTTCCGGAAAGTTACGGTGCCGAACAATTGGCCGGCAAGGATGCCACCTTTGAGGTTGATGTGAAGGAACTTCGCAAGCCGTCGCCCGCGCCCATAGATGACGATCTTGCCAAGAAGGTGGGCCTGGAAAAACTAGATCAGTTGAAGGACAGCATTCGCGAAGAACACGAACGCGAATTCTCGGGCATTTCCCGCCAGCGGCTGAAACGGACGCTTCTTGACGCCCTCATCAACGAGGTCGATTTCGAACTTCCTCAGGGCCTTTTGGATAATGAATTCAATGCAATCTGGGCAAAATACGATGAAGAACGTACGAAAAACCCAGATGCCCTGGACCCGGAAGACAAAAGCAAAAGCGACGACGAACTGAAGGAAGAGTTTCGCACTATTTCCGAACGGCGCGTTCGTCTGGGCCTGTTTCTCGCGGAAATCGGCCGTACCAACAATCTCCAGGTGACCCAGGAAGACATCAACAGGGCGCTCAGCGCCGAAGCGCGCCGTTATCCCGGTCAGGAACAGGCGGTCATCGATCACTACCGCAACAATCCTGACGCGATGGATGCTCTGACCGGCCCGATCT
>JAOUPW010000396.1 GCA_029879665.1 Rhodospirillales bacterium
GTCAATGCGCCTTGATCGTGTCTCTACCCTGCTCCAATGTCCGCTTTCCACCTTAAATCGAAAGTTTTTAAGCACCGTCAATTATGTCTGCTTATGACCCCTCGCAGACTTTAAAGATTTGCGGAATCTCGTCTGTAGAGTGTGTTAATAATTTCAAAAACTCTCATAACATCTATCGGCTTGGCTAAGTAATCATAAAACCCAGCCGCTTTTCCACGTTCGATATCCTTAGCAAAGGCGTTGGCACTGATTGCAACGACGGGAATCTTCCTAGTTTCTTTCCGAGTGCGCAGCTCTTTCAATGCTGCATATCCGTCCAACCCCGGAAGGTTGATATCCATGAAAATCATATCCGGCTGGTTGCTCACTGCAAGGTCAATCCCAAGCGTAGCTGTATGTGCCGAAAGCATGGTGGCTTCGGGAATCTGGTTGATGATTTCTGCCATCAGAGACATATTTACGGGGTTATCCTCAACATAAAGGATACTAATATTTCTTTGTTGTTCGGACTGGATGCCTAATGAATATTGGGTGACGTTCCCTATGGATTGGACGTTAGATGAGTGATCTTTGCCAACAGGAAACTCTACCCAGAAAGTGCTTCCTTCTCCGACAATGCTTTCCACACCAAGTGTTCCGTCCATCAGTTCTACCAGCCGTTTGGTGATGACAAGCCCAATGCCAGTTCCTTCGATTTCACTGTTTTCGTACTCAAGGCGGTTAAAAGGTTCGAACAAGGCATTTATTTGATCTTCGGGTATGCCGTGTCCGGTATCTCTTATCGATATTCGCACTGCTCCGCAATCAGTCGGGATGGTGCTAACCGTCACTTTTCCATTGGGGCGATTGTATTTGATTGCATTCGATAACAGGTTCAGGAGGACCTGCCTCGCGCGAATGTTGTCTACAAAAATGGGAGGGATTACTTCGCCATCGTTGGTTTCATTGATAAGATTTATGCTGTTATTTCCTGCAATTGGTTCCATTACAGAGAGGCATTCCTCAATCAAAACACAGGTTTCAACACTTTCGATGGAAATCTCTATTTTTCCGGATTCAATTTTTGCCAAGTCAAGAACATCATTAATCAAACTAAGAAGGTGCTGTCCGGAATTCAGAATATGGCCGATGTATTCAGCATGCTTATCGTTGGGTTTGTCATCTGGAGTATGAAGAATAAGCTGCCCAAAGCCGAGAATGGCATTCATAGGCGTACGCAACTCATGACTCATTTTGGATAGAAATTCTGACTTTGCCCGGTTTGCCGTGTCGGCAATACTCTTGGCTTTCTGCAACTCTTCTTCTGTCTTCTTCCGATTTGTAATATCGAGCCAGAAACCAATAATTTCCTTTGGCTTTCCTTGTTCGTCCCGAATCAAACGTAATTCATCGTGCATCCAATGATATTCCCCGTCGGGGAATTTGAAACGGTAATCGTGGGCGTGCATGTCGTTTTCGAACAACGCACCCAAACCTTCAAATACCCTTGCGGTATCGTCAGGGTGAATGTTTTCCTTCCAAAAGGTCGAATTTTCAATGAATGTTGAGGATTCATAACCAATTTGCCGTGAGACGTTTTCGCTGATAAAAGTGGCGCCAAAATCGCCTTCTGCCCTGCAGGAATAAATCACCGCGGGTGAGTTTACCAGCAAGGTTTCCAACCGCAAACTGACCGATTGGAGTTCCAGGGTCCGGGCATCGACAGTCTCTTTCAGATTCTGTTCATATTGCTTTCGTTGGGTAATGTCGCGGGCTGTTGCGTAAATCAGTCCCTTGTCTGCATCTGATATGGCGTTCCAGAGAAGCCATATGTATTGCCCATTCTTTGTCTTGTAACGGTTCTCGAATTCGACAACCTCATTCCCTTGAGAAAGCTTTTCAGCCGCCTCGATGGTGCTCGGTCGGTCGTCGTCGTGAACGAATTCGACAAACGGACATGACTGCAATTCATGTGTTGAATATCCAAGCATTTTTTCCCAGGCTGGGTTCAAACGTTTGAAGTATCCATCAAACCCGGCAATACATTGCATATCAAATGTCAGGTTAAAGAACCTGTCCAGTTCCTCTTTTGCCTCATTGCGCTGCCGCAAGCTGTTCTGGATAGCAACATTCATTGTTTTAAGGCGGCGGGTATAAAACATGAGAACAAGCATGCCGCCAGCCAATAAGGATCCAACCGTTAGTGTAACAAAAATGATTCTGATTTCTTGGAGTGAGTAGTGTTCTAAAATGGTATGGCCAAACCATTTATCATAAATATTATCGTATTCGCCACTGGCCTTAACCTTGGAAATACCGCGATTCAAAATGTTCAGCATCTCCACGTCCCCCTTACGCACCGTCATATGCCAAGTTAACGTGCGCAGGGGTTCGCCGACGGCTTTTATTTTATTCGTCAAATTATGTTTCTGGGCCAAATATAGGACAATCTGGCGTGGGTAGATAAAGGCGGCCACCTTGCCGTCAGCAAGAGCCTTCACACCATCAATCGGTGTTTTCACTACTTCGCAGTTGATAAAGGGAAATTTCTGCAGATAAAGATGGGTAATATGCCTATTTACGCAGGCGACCTTATGCCCTTTTAGGGACTCCAGCGAATTCACATCGTAACGGTCAGGCGAGACAAAAATCATTTCCGGCATTTCCAGAATGCTGTCGGAAAAATCCAGATAGGAGGTCCGTTCCGCTGTGAAGCCGGTATCATGTATGAAATCAGCTTTTCCTGAGGCAAGCCAATTCAGCACGTTCGTCCAGATGGAACTGTAAATATGGTGGGATGTGCCGCCAACCGAACGGATCACGGCATCCGATAATTCGCGTCCAAATCCAGTTAGGCGCCCCTGATCGTCGGTGATGTTGACGGGTGGGAAGTTGTTGGAGGATGCAATAACAAATCGCATGTCTGCGCGCGCTTCGGGCGATGCGGAAACAGCTTCGGTCAGATCCGGCGTAGTTTTCGATTCGATATTTTTTTGATTGGGCGTGTTCTGGGCATGTACTATCGGAAGGTCTACTAAGAATAAAAAATAAACTGAAAGAATTATATTGAGACGATTTTTCGTCTTGGCACGAACGATTTTAGTCATGTTTTTCAGCGTTCTTCCGTTTGTAGATGGAGCCAATACCCTCTGATATCGTGCATTCTTAGTGCAGTCGTCTCGTGTGATATTGGATATTTTTTACATATGGATTTTGGTTTTTTTTTCAAGGGAAT
>JAOUPW010000397.1 GCA_029879665.1 Rhodospirillales bacterium
ACAACCCACCGGATAAAAAGTTTTAACCCAACCATATTTAAATAATTTCAACCTAATAAGGACGGAAGTTGATCAGACGACTCAATCCTTAATCTATCCGTTCGCCATCCGTTCGGCAAGACACCCCCCCCTCATTGAATGGCCGCCCCCCGCAATTTTTCCAACAACCCGGCTGTGGGATAGCCGTCCGCAGGCAACTTGGCCTTGCGTTGGAACGACTTGATCGCCTTGCGGGTCTGAGGTCCGACCACCCCGTCGGTGCCGGCGGTATCGAACCCCCGGTCAGTTAAAAGTCTTTGCAGATCCATGATATCCCGGCGCGAAAGGGGAATCTCTTGGGTTGGACGGCGGGATTGCAACGGCCCCTGTCCAGCCAGACGATCCGCCAGATGACCGACTGCGATGGCGTATAGGAAGGATCGATTCCATTTCAGGATTGTCTGGAAATTGTTATAGACCAGAAAAGCCGGTCCGCTGTAACCCGCTGGCAGAATCAGCGCGCCATCAATATCCACTCGGGGAAGGTCGCTACCATCGATCCTGCGCACCCCGATTCGTTGCCATTGGGAAATGGGTTTGTTTTTTCCCAGCTCCGCCTGGTCATAATCAAAATCTTTGGGCAGGCGGACTTCCCTGCCCCAGGCCTCGTCGCCCTGCCAACCGGAACGGGACAGATAATTGGCGGCGGAGGCAAATATATCCGGCAGGCTGTTCCACATGTCCCGTTTTTTGTTGTTGTCAAAGTCGATGGCGAAATCCCGGTAGGTGGTTGGAATGAACTGCATGTTTCCCATGGCGCCGGCCCAGGATGATTTTACGTTCACGGGGATGTCCCCTCTTGCCATAACTTTTAACGCAGCCAAAAGCTGTTCACGAAAAAAATTACTACGGCGGGGGTCATGGGAAAGGGTTGCCAGCGCTCCGACCAGAGGAAAAGTGCCGGTGTAATCCCCGAAATTGCTTTCCAGCCCCCAGAACGAAACCAGAAACCGAGGCTGGACGCCGAATTCTTTGGAAACTTTTTCCAGAATGTCTCTGTGCTTGACCAAGAGTTCACGCCCTCTCTGGATTCTTTTTTCCGTGACCCGGCCATTTAGATACTTCCAGAAAGTCAGGGTAAATTCCGGCTGACGCCGGTCCAGTTCGATTACCCTTTCAATGGGCTCTATATTTTTGAGGGCCCGATTAACAATGGCCGGATCGATTCCCTTGGCAATGGCTTCCTGGCGTAACCCGTCAAGCCATTGGGCGAACGGCTCCGGTTCGCCCTGGGCCGGGGCGGCGGTGGCGGTGGCGGTCCACAAAATCAGGGCCATTCCGGCAATTATATGCCGAAACACTGGAAGTCCGACGGATTGGTTTCGCTGAATATTCTTCATTACAATTTCTGATTACGGGTTTCTTTGTGACTGTTCTGCCACAGGCGGTTTCCCGGGGCAATTCCCATGTATGTATTTGGCGTATATACCCGGGTTTAAGCTTGGTTCAGGGAGCGGGAATAAAAGCATCGGTTTTTCCGGTGATCCAATAAACAAACAAGCCCAACCACTCATGCAGCGCGCCACCAAGACGCCCTGCGCCATAGGTAAAATTAAATCTTAGTTGGAGATCGTTATTTCCTAAAGTCGAGTAATCGACCGGATAAGGTATCACGTTCCATCCGATCTTGCGGAAACATCCGACCGCACGGGGCATGTGAAAGGCGGAGGTAACCAGAATCCAGTTTTCTTTTGCGCCAGGATTGACCAGGCGGCGGCTGTAAGTGGCATTTTCAAAGGTGTTTCGGGATTGGTCCTCGTATATAATCCGGGCCGGATTGACACCCAACTGCTCAAAGACGGGGCCAACCAAATGGGCTTCCTTTAGGTTCTGGTGGAGGAGGCTTCCGGAACCCGCGGTAAAAACCAGGTTGGCCTCTGGATAGCGTTTTGCCAGTTGGGCAAAAGCCAAAAGCCTTTCAACGGCGCCGCCCACGGCCGGCTGACCGCGTGCCTGGGTGAGCCTGGGGTTGATCACGCCGCCCAAGACGATAATGCCGTCCACCTTGTCCGGCAGCGCCTTTATGGCGGGAAATCGATCCTCAAGAACCCCCGACAGCCAGGTTCCGACCGGAACAATTGCAATAATCAAAGCAAATAACGTAGACAAACCGATCAGACGAAGGCCGGTACGCCGCCACCGAGTCACAAGTAAAATGCCGCCGGAAACCAGAACGATCAGAAACAGATTTCCAGGGTCGAGAAAAATCCAGATGATTTTTGACAAATAGAAAAACATATCAATATCGCCGACTTACACCGGCACTCAATTTCTATAAATTGTTTTCAAAATGAAATATCGGGGTTACTCGATCCCGCCCGCTAATTCGATGAGACGGGCCACGCCTTTGTAGATTAGTAAATAACGCTCGCCGCCGGGTCTTTTGAAAAATTCGGACTTACTCCGGGCGCGGGTTAGGGGAGTTTCGCCGAACTCATCGCGGACGTTGATCTTGACGTTGTAAAGGAGCAGGTGGCCGACGGAACTCAGGCTGCCCCCTTCGACGGCGGTGAATAAAGGCGTTTGTCCGGTTTCATTCCGGCAATCAGGGTCGACTCCCTTTTGCAAAAGGGATCTGACTTCGGCGGGTTCGTCAAAGAATGCCGCGTCGTGCAGGTCGCGGCAATCCTGTGGCGTGGCGGAAGCCGAAGAAGATACAGCGAATAGGAAAAAATTCGCCGCCGCCAAAATAGAAAAAAGAAGCTTAAAACACATGGATTCATCTCCCAGGCGGCATTATATGCCTCAAAATAAATATAATGTATGTATATTTGGTTGGTAATAACTCCGTGATCTGTGGTCCTGGAAATTGAACCCTTTCAGTATTGCTTTATAATCAAATGAGTTGTTTGTAGTCCGTAAAAATTGAAGGTTAGGACTCTGCACCTGGTTTTCTTAAAGGAATTCTGGAAAATTTTTTAAATTCTGGATTATGACTTCACCATGGTCGTTCATATCCAATCCCTTGCCGACCGGCCGGAGATCGTTAAAAGGCCCCGGTCGGAAGTATCGCCTGCCCACCGAAGGTCCCCGGTTCATACTGTGGACGGACCGCAGGCTGCTGTGCCTCCACAACCCGTCAGTGGTTTTACCGCCGTTACCGCCGGAAGTTCCCTGATTTCCGCCCAGGAGCTTCGCCAACCCCCTACTCCGCAGGAACAGCAAATCCG
>JAOUPW010000398.1 GCA_029879665.1 Rhodospirillales bacterium
GGCAGGCGGAGATAAATCAGGCCGCCGCCGTGCCGCGGATTTAATCCGGTAAAAGGCGTCTCAAATAGCCCTTCCTCACTCCTTGCCCTCGGGCCCTTTTCCCTTATACTGCGCGCGCTTTCGGCCCCTTCTTGATTTAAGGCTTATGCGCCATGGGTGACGTTAAAAAAGTCGTTCTCGCCTATTCCGGCGGACTGGATACCTCGGTCATTCTTAAATGGCTGCGCGATACCTATGCCTGTGAGGTGGTGACCTTTACCGCCGATATCGGCCAGGGCGAGGAAGTGGAACCGGCCCGTAAAAAGGCCGAGATGCTTGGTATCAAACAGATCTTTATCGAAGACCTGCGTGAGGAATTCGTGCGCGATTATGTCTTCCCCATGTTCCGGGCCAACGCCCTTTACGAAGGCACCTACCTGCTCGGCACCTCCATCGCCCGGCCGCTGATCGCCAAACGCCAGATCGAAATTGCAGCCGAAGTCGGCGCCGATGCGGTTTCCCACGGCGCCACCGGCAAAGGCAACGACCAGGTGCGATTCGAACTCGGCTACTACGCACTGAACCCGTCCATCAAGATCATCGCCCCGTGGCGGGAATGGGATTTGAATTCGCGCAGCAAACTGATTGAATATGCAAAAACCCACCAGATCCCGGTGCCCAAGGACAAGGAAGGCGAGGCCCCCTATTCCATGGACGCCAACCTTTTGCATATCAGTTATGAAGGTAAGGCACTGGAAGACCCGTGGACCGAACCGTCGGAAAATATGTTCCTGCGCACCGTTTCCCCTGAATCGGCGCCGGACCGGGCGACCTACGTGGAAATCCAGTTCGCCAAGGGCGATCCCATCGCCGTCGACGGCAAGCCCCTCAGCCCGGCGGCGCTGCTGGAAACCCTCAATCAACTGGGCGGCGCCAACGGCATCGGCCGGGCCGACATCGTCGAGAACCGGTTCGTTGGCATGAAATCCCGGGGGGTGTACGAGACCCCCGGCGGCACCATCCTATTCCATGCCCGGCGCGCGGTCGAAAGCCTGACCCTGGATCGGGGTGCCATGCACCAGAAAGACGAGCTCATGCCGCGCTACGCCGAGATGATCTACAACGGATTTTGGTTTTCGCCGGAACGGGAAATCCTGCAGGCGGCCATCGACAAGGCGTCCGAAGCCGTCAACGGCACGGCGCGGCTCAAGCTGTACAAGGGCAACGTCATGGTGGTCGGGCGGAAATCGCCCAACAGCATGTATTCGGAAGACGTCGCAACTTTTGAGGAAGACAAGGTTTACGACCAGCGCGACGCCGAAGGCTTCATCAAGCTCAATGCGCTGCGGCTGCGGCTGGCCAAGCGCGGGAAATAATCGCGCAGCTCCCGGAAACTCCCTGTCCGCCAATTTCTAACCGATTGGTTCCTGTCCCGTTGTCTTTTTTGTGATCCGATTGCGGGCGGTTTCCGGTTGGCGCGGCGGAGATTTGGTTTATTAATACCTGCAACCTTCACCGTTGCCGTAAGTTTTAAGGAACCGATCATGCCCAACATCACCATGCTCGATATCGACGAGCTTAAAAAATCCAAGCTCGCGCCCTTCGTCAACAAATGCCTGCGCCACCGCGCCCCCGACCCGGCCTTTCACGCCATCCAGGGGCACAATCCGGACATATCGAAAGCCATGTACATCGGCTGGGGCACGGTATTCAGCACCGGCGTCGTCGATCACAAGCTCAAGGAAATCATCCGCGTGCAATTGTCGCGCATGGCCGATTGCAATTACTGAGGCAATGTCCGGTCTGCTTCGGCGAAGCAGCAGGGATTAACTGAAGAAATCATCGACGACGGCATCGATAATTATGAAACCAGCGACCGGTTTACGGACGCGGAAAGGATCGCGCTCAAATACAGCGAACTGATGGGCACGACCCCGGAGAAAATCGACCAGGCCTTCTATGACGAAATGAAAAAACACTATTCCACGGAAGAAATCGTCGAACTGGGCGCCTTCATCGGATTCAACGTCGGCTACCACACTTTTTTCGGAACCCTCGATTTCTACCCCATGTTCTCGCCCGACGGCAGATTGGTCGATCAGGAAGAATCCCGGCGCATCTACGGTGACACCCCCAAATCCCATCTGCATGGCGCCGCCGAACGGGCCCGGGAAAGCCGGCCGAATGGCGGCAAGGATGAATAACATGCCGATCATTGACCCCGCACCGAAAGAAATTCTTGATCAACCCAAGATCAAACAACGGATCGAGAAAGCCCGCGCACTGGGCGTGCCCGATGAAATGTTTTTCGAAATCATGGCCCACGCGCCGGGCTATGCCGAAGCGTTGTTTGACGCCCTGTATGAACCTCACGCCAAAGGCAACGTGGATCACGGCTTGAAGGAAATCATCCGCATCGGGTTGGCCCGCCTGGCGGGCGACGGCTATTCCGCCGCCCAGCGTTCCGCCCTGGCGCGGCAAGGCGGTCTCACGGAAGAAAAAATAGAAGCCGGCCTAAGCGATTTCGAAACCGACCCGCAATTCACCGACGCCGAAAAATGGGCGCTCCGATACGGCTATCTCATGTACCGGGAGCCGAAAAAGGTGAACAAGGAATTCTATGACCAAGGCAAAAAATATTACAGCGAAGCCGAGATCATGGAAATCGGCGGCCTGATCGCCATTCACTACGGCCTGCAGGTGTTTCTTTCCACGCTGAAGCTCGCGCCCAAGGGGAATTAGGGCAAATCCCGAGTGGATCTATCCGCGACAACGTATTTGCGTAAAAAAATAAACTAATTACTCCGGCGGACGCAGACGGTCGCGCAGCAGCAGATAGCAATAAAGGCTCACCGGAACCAGTTTGAGTTCGACCCCGCGCAGGATGCCGGGCCGGGCCAGGCTTCGGGTCAGGATATGGCCGGCGGCCTCCGGGTTGGTGGAAGAGATAAACTTGACCAGATCCTGCGGCTTTTCTCCCGGCGTGGCGTAGCGGTTGCCCCAGTCCATTTCGAACACCTTGTCTGGTTTTCCGCTTTCCCCGTCCAGCGACAACAGGTCGACCCGACCGCGCCGCCAGCTGGCATATACCAATTCACCGGCATCCGCATCATAAGGCCATTGCGCCGCCAGCGCCGTTTCCGCGAGCCCGGGAAAATCTTCCCCCTCCACATCCGAAGGGCCGAACAGGGCCGCGTGCAGGCTGGGCGAGGTGAGATA
>JAOUPW010000399.1 GCA_029879665.1 Rhodospirillales bacterium
AACAGGAAAAATATCCTATATAACAGGCCTTTATTCCTGTCACCAACGGAAGGGCCGAGCGTGCCTGCATCTGCACCCGCCCCCCTGAGCCTGTCCTTGAACTTTGCCGCCCGGTGTGTCCGGGAAAAGGTTAACGGCGGGAAAAGTGAACAAAAGTCTACAAAAGTCTACAAAATGATGAGTATCAAAGGCTTACAGACCCGGTTCTGCGGGTTTCCGGGCCAAAAAACGGGCCGTCGCCATTCCGGAGGTGAACAAAAGTCTACATTTTGCGGCCGCGTATCCGGCTTATTTCCGCAAGCGCAACCTCAGCGCATTGAGCTTGATGAAGCCCTCGGCATCGCGCATATCGTAAACCGAGTCTTCCTCGAACGTCACCAGTTCCTGGCTGTAGAGGCTGTAGGGCGACTTGCGTCCGGTTACCATGACGTTGCCCTTGTAAAGCTTCAGGCGCACCGTGCCGGTGACCTTGCCGCCGGCTTCGTCAATGGCGGCCTGCAGCATCTCGCGTTCGGGCGTGAACCAGAAACCGTTGTAGACGATTTCCGCATAGCGCGGCATCAACTCGTCTTTCAGGTGCGCGGCACCCTTGTCCAGCGTCAGGCTTTCCATGGCGCGCCGCGCGTGGTGCAGCACGGTGCCGCCGGGGGTTTCGTAGACGCCGCGCGACTTCATGCCGACGAAACGGTTCTCGACGATATCAATGGCGCCGACACCGTTTTTACCGCCCAGCTCGTTGAGCCGGGTCAGCAGCGCTGCCGGGCTGAGTTTCTCGCCGTTCACATGGGTCGGGTCGCCGGCCTCGAAATCGATAGTAATTTCCTCCGGTGTATCGGGCGCCTTCCAGGGCGGCGTGACGCGGGTCAGCACATGATCCCAGTCCGGCTCGACCCACGGGTCTTCCAGCGCCTTGCCCTCGGACGAGATATGCAACAGGTTGGCGTCCTGGCTGAATGGCGGTTCGCCGCGCTTGTCCTTCGGCACCGGGATCTGGTTTCGTTCCGCGTATTCGATCAGCGTGGTGCGCGACGTCAGGTCCCATTCGCGCCACGGTGCGATGATCTTGATGTCGGGCTTCAGTGCGTAATAGCCGATCTCGAAGCGTACCTGGTCATTGCCTTTGCCGGTGGCGCCGTGGGCGACCGCGTCGGCACCGGTCTCGATGGCGATCTCGATCTGGCGCTTGGCGATCAGCGGCCGGGCGATCGAGGTGCCGAGCAGGTAGGTGCCTTCATAAATGGCGTTGGCGCGAAACATGGGAAACACGTAATCGCGCACGAATTCTTCCCTGAGGTCGTCAATATAGATTTCCTTGATGCCCATCATCTCGGCCTTCTGGCGTGCCGGCTCCAGTTCCTCGCCCTGTCCCAGGTCGGCGGTGAAGGTGACCACCTCACAGTCATAGGTGTCCTTCAGCCATTTCAGGATGACGGATGTGTCGAGGCCCCCGGAATAGGCGAGGACGACTTTTTTGATGCTACCTTTGGCAGGACTGGACATGGTCTTAATTTCCGAAAATCTGGTATGGAACAAGGGGCGCACAGGATGCGCCGGCAGTATAGGCATTCCCGGTTGCGGGGCAAGTCACTGGACAGGCCGGGACGAAAAATCCGGCGACCGCCTTCGGCGGTTTCAGGGTGTTTTATGCTCGCGACTGAGCCACATCTCAAACGTTGGCTGCAAGGCATCCCATGTCTGGAACCCCGCCGTCAGAACCCCGTAAGCCTGTCCGTTGCGCAGCACCACAGTCGGATACCCGGTGACTTTCAATTGCCGCGCCGACTGGAAATCCCCGGACGTTTCATAGGCGCTGCCCACATCATTAAACCGTTCGCCAAAGGCCACATGATCAACCCCCTTCTTGCGCGCGATGGCCTGCAACACCGCCCCGTCCGTGACGTCCTGGTTTTCGGCATAAAAAGCCCGCTGGACGGCCTCGAAATAATCCAGCATCAGCGGCCGCGCGAGGCTGCGCACCACGCACACCGCCCGGCAGGCCGGCTCAGTGTCATAGATAAAACCGTCACGTTCGAAAAAACTGTAATTGAACGGCTGGCCGGAGCGCTTTTCAACGGTTTCCCAGTGATGGCGGATTTCGACTTTCTGGGCTTCATCCATGGGCGTGCGGGTCAGCGGCCTCAGGCCGCCCATCATCATGGTCAACTGGACCGCGCCCGCCGCCCGCTCGGCCATGGCCCGGATGGTCGGCGTAAAGCCCCAGCACCACGAGCACATGGGATCGGCGATATAGAGGATTTCCCTGTCCTTATCTGTGTTGTTCGGTTCTGGCGGCATCCGGTTGTCCTCGGTCAGGTGGCGGGGGTGCGGCGGGATAACCCGTCCAAGATGGGTCATCGCCTGTTGGTGACCATTCACGATAGCATAGCGATCACAGAACAAAAACGCGCAAGCGCCAACAAACAACAGGAAGCCGGACAATGACCCTGCCTGACCACCTGCACCCCGATATGCAGATTCTTCTCGAGGCCCGCGAGTCCGTCGGCGGCACCCCGGCGGGGGCGAAAACGCCGGCGGCGTACCGGGCGTTCTGGGAGCTCTACTACCGCGCCATTCCCAACCCGCGTCCCCGTGACATTGAGGCCGTCGATCGCATGGTGCCCGTCGGCGACGGAGCGGATGCCCACGATGTTGCCGTCAGGGTCTATCGCCGGGCGGACCTGCCGCCTGCGGCACCCTGTGTCATTTATCTGCACGGCGGCGGGTTTGTGCTGGGTGATCTGGAATCGTCTGACATTCTCGCCTGGGGGTTTACGGCGGAAGCCGATGCCGTGACCGTCAGCGTCGATTATCGTCTCGCGCCCGAGCATCCCTACCCCGCCGCGTTGGAGGACACCTATGGCGTGCTGTGCTGGGTGCATGAACATGCGGCTGAACTGGGGGTTGATCCTGGCCGCATCGCCCTTGTCGGTGACAGCGCCGGCGGCTGCCTGTCAACAGCGGCTTCAATGCTGTCCCTTGAACAGGACGGCCCGCCGGTATCAGCGCAGGTGATGATCTACCCGGTGACCGGCATTACGCTCGACTCGCCTTCCTATATTGAAAATGCCGATGCGGTCGGCCTGACCGCGGCGTCCATGAAGTTTTTTCTGGAGAACTACCTGCAACAGCCGCCGGACTGGGCCGATCCGCTGGCCCGGCCCGTGCTGGCTGAAGCCGAGGACCTCAACGGTTTGCCG
>JAOUPW010000018.1 GCA_029879665.1 Rhodospirillales bacterium
ACTTCCACGTGCCCGCTGCCGGCGCCGTAGATCACGGCGGGCGTGGTCATGAAAATCAGAGTCACCGCCATAGACCAGTTGATGCCGACATGACGCCGGGCAACAAAAAAAACCAACGCCGAAGCCCCCCAACCACTCAGCATGGTCCACAGCGTTGTCGCTTGCTCGCCGCCGATGCCGAGCACGATCATGTAAGTCATCTGTTGCAGCAGGGGAATCGCGCCGTCGCCGGCGCGGGGAATAAATTCGATCCCGCCCTTGCTCAGAAACAGTTTCGGGATGGCGAAATGATAGGCCAGGGTGTCGGCGTCCGCCGGCGGCGCAAGGCCCTCAAGAAGATCGCCGAATACCGAAAGCCCGATCCCCGCCAACAATATCCAGCCCCAGGCGTCCAGTGACTCCGGGCTGAATCCAGAAGCATTACCGCGAAGAAAAAACAGGCCTGGCACGAAGACAAGGCAAAGAGCGCCGAGCTCGAATGGGCTGAGATGCCCGCCCAGGGCGGCGAAAAACCCGAGCCAACCCAGCGCTCCGGTTCCGAAGACGAAAGACCAGGCGGCGCGCTCCATGGCGGGCGCATCCAGGTATGCTCCAGCCAAACGCAGGAGCACGGCACCGGCGCCGATCGCCGATGCGGTCATAAAACAAAGCGTAAGAAAGGCCGTTGTCATGAATTGATAAAAAGAATTTTCAGAATACGGGTTTAACGGAATATCCGCCGCCACAAGATGGTCCAAATGACCGGGATTGCATGGTAGGCCTTGATTTTTTTACCTTCATCATAGGTCCGGCCGTGATAACTGATGGGAACTTCATAGATAACCTTGGCGGTTTTCATGATCCGGGAAAGAATTTCAGCCTGTTGTTCCCAGCCAAAAGTTTTCAGGCTGCCGGGATCCAGCAGGGCGCGACGGTAAACAAGATAACAGCTGTAGATGTCGGTAAAAGTTGTGTTGTTGAAAATATTGAAAATAAAAGTAATCAGCTTGTTGCCGACCCGATGCCAAAAATAAGAAACCCGGGTGTATTCCGAAGCGACCAGGCGGCTGCCCATAACCACTTCCGCGCCGTGGCGCAGGATGGGCAGCAGCAGCTTGCCGTAATCGGCAGGGTCATATTCCAGGTCCGCGTCCTGGAACAGGATAAAATCGCCGGTGGCCGCGTTCAGCCCGGTGTGGATCGCGGCGCCCTTGCCGCCGTTTTTTTCCCGTCGGATCAGTTGGCTGTAAAGACCGGGGTTGCCTTCAAGCAGTTCCATCGTGTTGTCGCTTGAACCATCATCGATGACGATAATTTCAAAAGTAACGCCCTCAATCTTCTGATCGTTGACCCGGTGCAGGATATTCAGAATGGTCGCTTGTTCGTTATAGGTAGGGATCAGGATGGAAACCGTGATCATGGAAGCTCGCTCCCAGGGCGCTGGGCGACCAGAAGAATGTTTTTCCCAAGGGGTGGTTTGAGTATCCGTTCAAGGGTGCCGGTTGCCGGAACAATCCAAGAATCATAAATTCGCACCATGCGCGGATCGAGCCGGGTTTTGCCGGCAAGGGTGTTGATCAGCCACCACGGAATGACCCCAAACAGGTCGAAATAGCGCGCAACCGTGGTCGTAAATCCCACGCCTTCAACTTGGGCACGCAGATCCTTCAGGTGATAGCGGCGGTAATGGCCCAGCGCAGTATCCAGCTTGCTGAACAGGCAGGCAAGGGCGGGCACGAACAGCAGAAGGTGTCCGCCGGGGCGGAGAATTCGGAAAAAACTTTTGATCGCTTCGCCATCATTTTCGATGTGCTCAAGAACATTAACCAGGATAATCACATCCCGCGAACGCTCGGGAAGTTCATGGGACAGCATTTCAAGCGTCTCGGTAATAACCGTAACCTTCGTCGAGTGTTTGAATCTTGTTTTAAGGCGTTCGGCAAGATTGTTCGCAGGTTCGACAAGGTCGAGTCGGTCGAAATGCGGCTCCATCATTCCCGCGACCGTGCCCCAGCCGGCGCCGAATTCAATTCCCTCGCCGCCCAGGTAGGGATCAAAATAATTCATCATCGCCCGGTAATAATTCGGCAGATCTTCCATCGCTTCCAGGTCGATGCGGGGATCATAGTGATCTTGCTGAGTCATGAAATTGGGCCGGCGCCAATCAGGAAAAAATGTTGTAACGAAGGATACAGTAAATCGCCTGGACGCCGTCTTTCCAGCCGATCTTCTTTCCCTCGTCATAGGTGCGCCCGGTGTAGCTGATGCCGACTTCATAGATGCGGGGCCGGGGGCGCAGGCGGCTGATCTTGGCGGTGATTTCCGGTTCGAATCCGAATCTATTTTCCTGAACATTGACTCGATCAAGAATCTCTTTACGGAAAACCTTGTAACAGGTTTCCATGTCGGTGAGGTTGAGGTCGGTAAACATGTTCGACAGCAAGGTCAAAAACCGGTTGCCCAGGCTGTGCCAGAAATAAAGCACGCGCGTACTTTCGCCGCCGCGAAAGCGTGATCCGTAAACCACATCGGCGTTGCCGTCGAGAATCGGCTGCAATAGCTTCGGGTATTCACCGGGATCGTATTCCAGGTCGGCATCCTGGATAATGACGATGTCGCCTTCGGCCATCTTGAAGCCGGTGCGCAGGGCCGCGCCTTTGCCCATATTGACCTCATGGCGGACGGCACGAACGGCTCCGTGGGCCTCGGCAAGCGCCCGGGCCTTGGTGAAGGAGGCGTCGGGCGAGCCGTCGTCGACAATGATAATATCGAGCACGAGGCCGCGGGTATCGGCCTCCAATACCCGGACGACCAGGGCTTCGAGGGTGGCCTCCTCCATATAACATGGAATTACGACGGACAGGGTCTTGAAGGTCATGCTGCTTTATTCCGATGGCCGACGGGAGAACCATTCCTATCGGGTTTGGGCCCAAGACGCAATCGGCGCCCGTGGCGGCGGGGTCATTTAAAGGTGATTGGCATCAAGGGCTTGCGCCAATTGATCGAGGATAACGACGGTTTCGACACCCAGACGCAGGGAGGCCAGGTCATGGCTTCGCGCCCGGAGTGCGGCGGCAAACGCAGCGACCACCCGGGTGAGCGGTAGGGTGGAATCAACAGGTACCGCCTGCCCGGGGCCAAGGGGGCCGTCCGGCCCGCCGGGCAAGTCATGGCGGGTCAGCTTGTCCGGGGCGGTATCGTCATAAACCCAGGACTGACGGTCGAAGCGGACCGAAAACAGCCGTTGTTTGTCCGCCATCAGGTTGCTGATTTGAATGTCCGCCGTCAGGCCGCCGCTGAATCCCAGGGCAAGTTCCAGGGTCTCGCCGGCGCCGTCGGGGGTATCGCGGGATTCGGTTCGCCGCGCCCGGAGCGAGGTCGGCGTCTCGCCGGTCAGATCCAGGCACATGGCAATGTCGTGCACGCCCCAATCCCACAGGACCGGAGCGTCGGCGCGGAACGGTCCCCACCGGCCGGCAACGGTATGGATGGAACGCGGGCATCCCTGGGTTCGGGTTGCGGTTTTCAAGGCATTCCAGGCGGGGCTGAACAGGTGAATGTGATCGACCAGAACCAGGCCGCCCCGGCTTTCCGCAAAACACAGAAGTTCGCGGGCTTCTTCGGGGTCCAGGGTCAGGGGTTTTTCCACAAGTACCCCGTGCCCTCCTTTCAGCGCCGTTCGGGTCATGACGCCGTGCAGGGCCGGAGGCGCCGCGATGATGACGCCGTCCAGATCGCGGGCGCGGGCAACGTCTTCCCATCGGGCGCTGATACGACATTCAGGCGGCACGAGTTGGGCGCTGTCAGCATTGGTCGACGCAAGCCGGGCCAGGGTTACGCCTTCCAATGCGGCAATGGTGGAAATGTAATTGCGGCCCCAGGGACCGGCGCCGATTAGTCCCAAGCGGAGCTCACCGGACACGGGGGAAGCCACTGGATTCAGACGTCTCCGCTGTAGGCCGCATCCGACCAGGTGAAAAAGCGGCGCAGGCCTTCATCGAGATCAACCGCGGGCTCGAATTCGATTTGCAGCCGCGCCTTGCGGATATCCGGGCAGCGGCGCAACGGTTCGTCCGCCGGATAACTGTCGGGATATTCGATGACGTTGTGTTCGATCTTGCGGGCGAGAACATTTTCGATGCGGGCGATAAGATCAAGCATGGAGATTTCCGGTTTCGGGTTGCCGATATTGTAGGCCTCGCCGGGCACGCCGCGCAGGATTACCAGCAGGAATCCGACCATGGCGTCGGTGATGTAGCAAAAAGTCCGGGTCTGGCTGCCCGAACCATAAACGTTAAGGGCCGTGCCCGCCTTGATGTGGCTGGCGAAATTGGGCAGCACCCGGTAGTCGGTTTCCTGCATGCCGGGCCCGTAAACGTTGAAGGGCCGGATGGTGTTGGTCGCGGTGCCGTGGTTCTCATGAAAGATATAGCACAGGGTTTCGCCGACCCGCTTGCTTTCGTCGTAACAGGCGCGGGGGCCCTGGCAGGAAACATTTCCGCGGTAGCTTTCCGGCGTTGGCACGTGTTTTTGATCCGGATCGCCGTAGATTTCGCTGGAACTGAAGAACGTAAAGCGCGCCTGATTGCGCTGGGCCAGCTCCAGCATGTTGCGGGTGCCGATGGTGGCGACTTCCAGGGTTTGCAGCGGATAGGCGCGGTAATAAAAGGGGCTGGCGATCCCGGCGGCATGAATGACGAAATCCACTTTTTCATCCAGCTCAAGAGGCTGGGAGACGTTATGCTGAAGGAAGCGGACATGGGGCATTTCGGGAATATCAGCACCTTCCTTGCCGGCGGTGATCAGGTTGTCGAGAACGATCAGGGTGCAGGGATCCGCAAGCACGGTCTCGTTGAGGCGGGCGAAAATATCCATGAAATACCGTCCCAGAAAACCGCGTCCGCCGGTTAGAACCACGGTCTTGCCGGAAAACGCCGTGGCTGCGGCGCCGAGCCGCTCGGTGATTTCGGTGATATCGGAGGGAAGAACAAAATCAGTCATGGAATCAGCGCACCTCGATTTCGGGAAGGGGAATAATAAATCGTCCGCCGCGATCCCGAAAGGCTGTCTGTTTTTCCATGATCGGCGCGGCGAAGTTCCAGGCCAGGATTAACAGGTAATCGGGATTGCGCTCGGCGATGGCGGTGGATGGCAGCACCGGAATATGGTGCCCCGGAGAATACAGACCCTGTTTCAGGAGGCTGTCGTCGACAATGAAATCGATGGTTTCAGGCCCAAGGCCGAAATGATACATCAGGGTGGTTGCCTTGGCCGGTGCACCGTAGGCGGCGATGGATTTACCTTCGGCTTTGAGGCCCGAGAGCAGGCCGTTCAGCTCGGTTTTGATCTTCTCGATTTTTTTGCCAAACCCGATAAGGGTCGCGGCCTTGTCCAGGCCGAGATTTTCTTCCCGCGCAACAAGATCATCGATGCTGCCGTCGGCCGGCCAGGGACCGCCCGCGTGCTGCACATAACCTCGCAGGGACCCGCCGTGGCTGTCGACCCGAGCGGCGGCAAAAAAATCCATTCCGCGGGCGGCGAAGAACTTGCGCAAGGGTTTTACCGAATGATAGGCCAGATGTTCGTGATAAATAGTGTCGAACAGGGTTTTTTCATACACATCCACCAAATAGGAAACTTCAAAGGCGAACACGCCCCCCGGGGCGAGAAGGCCGCGCACCCCTTCGACGATCCCGGCAAGATCATCGGCGTGGGCGAACACGTTGTTGGCGGTGATGACGGCGGCCGCGCCATGCTCGGATAGGATGGCGGCGGCCAGTTCCGGCGTGAAAAAACCGGCGATGGTTTCAATCCCGCGCCGGGTCGCGACCATGGCGATGGCCCGGGCCGGATCGACACCGAGCACGGACAGCCCCTGTTCCTTGAACGCGGCCAGCAGGGTGCCGTCGTTGGAGCCGATGTCGAGCACCAGCCCGCCGGGCGGAACATTAAACCGCGCGCAAACCGTTTTGGCGTAGTCCTGGAAGTGCCGGACAAACACCGGCGAGGTGCCGGAGACATAAACATAGTTTTCGAACAGGATCGCGGGGTCGACCACGTCCAGAAGCTGAACATGCTTGCAGTCTTCGCAGAAAAAAACATCCAGGGGAAAAACGGCCTGCTCGCTTTGTAGTTGCGCTTCCGGAATGAAAGCGTTGGCAGGCGGGGTCGGCGCCAGGGCGAGCACAGCGGTCAGGCGGGCGCCTCCGCACAGCCGGCAGGCAGTCCTCCGATGGCAGGGTCCGTTCATGGATTCGCTTATTCTTCCGGTTTCCAGGAGGTAAGGCCTTCGGTCGGCACCATTTCGATGCGAACCACGTCGGCTTCATAAGATTCCTGATCGCGGGGATTTCGGGAAAGGGTCAGGAAGGTGCAGTCTTCGGGAAACTTCATGCCGTGGTCGACCATGGGCGGGGTGAAGGCCATTTCACCCGCGCGTACGAGAACGCATTCCGGCTCTTCCTGGCTACCGGTTGGGCGGTGGTAATATTCAATGCTTCCCGACAATACGTAACAATAATGCCAGTCGGTTTTATGATAGTGATTGGCGCGGAGTGAGCCCTTGGTGGAAGTGATCAGCACCGCGCTCTGCATCATCAGGTCGACCAGGGGCTGAATCCTGCCCCGGTTGTCGACGAAGGGTTCTTCCAGGGCAACGATCACCGTTTTCGGCCAGCTCTTTCTTTCTTCTTCGGTGACGGGTTTTAGGGTCATGGGTCAGGTTTCTTCCTTCAGGGGGGGGTAAACGTGCGTGGTTTCCAGAATATAATTCTCATAATCAATACTGGGGATGATCAACCGCTGGTTCTTGCCGCTCAATATCATAAAAGCCATAAAGATTGCCGCCATGAACATCTGAATTGCGGCGATGCCGAGGATAATCACGACCAGGGATGTCCAGCCGAGAACGAAAAAATCAAACAAAAAACGCTTGGCGATTACTACACCTAAGCCGAACATAATTACAGCAGCCAGGCCGAAAGCGGCAATCACGATGCGGACTCCCACGACATCGGCATGGACGGCGAATCCGCTAAGGCCGTGAATGAGCAGGGAAACAAAGTTCATCTTGCTTTGTCCATGCTGTCGCTGTCCCCGCTCCGTCGGAATGGCGCGAAACGGCACGCGGGCACGCATGATGCCGGCGGGAAAATGACTCCAGATTTCCGAAATGCTGGCGACCCGCCTGATCAGCCGCCCCGGGATGGCGCTGAAGTTTCCAATGGAGATCGGCATGCCGGTTAAGATCTTATAAAGATATTTATAAATTCGGTAAAACGCCATAAACGCGACGCCTTCCGATCGCTGCGTCCGTTCGGCGAAAATAATCTCGTTCCCGGACGCATCCATCTCCGCAATTAATTGGGGAACATATTTGGGTTGGTCTTCCAGATCGCAATCCATAACAACCAAGGCGTCGCATTTTATATTCGCGGCGACGTACCCCATTCCAATGGCCACGGCCCGTTGGTTGCCCATGTTGCGGGCCAGGGTCACGACCTCGACATCGGTTATCGCCGTCAATTCAAGTTTTGCAAAATCCAAGGGATCGGCGAACTCGGGTGAGCCATCATCGACGATAACGACACGCGCTTTCAGCCCGACTTCGAGAAATTCCTTGTCGAGCCCGGCGAGAAGGGCACGGGCCGACTCCCAGTCATTGTAGGCTGCGGTGAGGACGACGACCCCGCGGTCGCGCGCATCGCCGGTCTGGGCGCTCATTCAGCGGCCCCCCTGTTCTCGGGCATCCCGACGGTCATATATTGCATATCCTTCACAGGCGCTGGCCCTTTTTCGGTAGAGGTTCAGGTCGGAGCCATCGTAGCGGTCAAGGCTGTCGTTGGGAATTGCAATCGACGCGAAATGGCCGCGATCAAGCAGGCCGCCGATCCCGCCGCCTTCCTTGGGAATGCCGGCCCGGCGATCCATATAATAGTTGTAGTGCACGACGTAGGGCCGTTTTGCAGGCACCATCCAGGGGAGCGCCAGATATGGGTTGGACACGAACACCGGCTCGGACATGCCGGTCAGGCAGGCCCGATCCTTTATCAGGGAATTGTGATAGGGCCGGACCGATAGCACCCCCTGGTACCCTGCTAAAACCAGCGATACAGCCGCAATGTTGGCGGCCCAGCCTGCCGCGAAGACGCCGTGGGCGACGGAACCGGCCTCGGCCCCGCTTCGCCACAGCCAGATGTTGGCAGCGGCGAGAGCATATCCCAGAAAAAACGAAACCGTAAAGTAGTGGTTCTCGGCGGCGTAGACGACGCTGCTGGTCAAAACGGTTTCGGCCCCGGCGACGGCGACGCCCAGAAACGGAATCAGCAGAGCCGGCCGAGCCCGGTATTGGGCGCGGACATATTCCCGGAACGGCGCCGATCGCAAAAAGAAAAACCCGATGACGGCGGCGGCGGCGAGCAGGGGGAAAGATTTGGCTGCGAAATTAGCAAGGTTGGTGAGAAAAAAGCCGAGTGACAGCGCGACCTGGGAGCCGCCGAAATAAAGCTGGCGCGCATACGTGGCGCCGCCGACGAAAAGGGTCAGTATCCCAGCCGCGATCATAACGGCGCTGAGCAAGGCTGCACCGCTCCAGTCTCGGCGCAGCAGCAGGAAAAGCCCGACAGTCGCCGGAGTATAGGCGAAGTTCTGTTTGAATCCCCAAGACAGGTACGAAAACAGGCACACCAGCAGGATCGAGAATACCGGACGGGCGCCGTAATGGCGGATGAACAGGTGGATGGCGGCGGCGTTGAACACCAGCGGCCACATGTCCGGTCCGGTGGCAAGGGCGAAAAACCCGACCAGAGGCCCGAAGAAGAGGAAAACCGAGACTGCGACGACAAACAGCCGAAGCGATCGTTCCCGGACCGCGAAGACGGTGCGGAGGGAATAATAGGTCAGCGCGGCACCGGCGAAAGACGCCGCTAGGCTGGTCAGGCGGGCGATGGTGGGCAGCCATTCATCGCCGAGTGCCAGCAGCGCCAAGATGACTCGGGCGACTTCGCCGTAGGAAGCATAAAACAGCCAGTTGTAGAAAGACGCCGCGAATGGAATCCGCTGCGGGTCGGTGTAGACTGTATCGCCGGTCATGTATTTCCAGATGGAAAACAGAGGTTCGTACTCGACCCCCCGGGTCATGCCGTGCAGGGGCTCGAAAAACGAGATGGCGTAATAGCTCCTCGCCGCCATCAACAGGACGGAGATAAGGGCTGAGGCCAGGGCGAATCCGACAACGGTTCTTTGGGTCAGTGGGGGCATGGGAATTTAGGCTGTAGCGAAGCTTGAAAGAGCACTATAAAACGAACGTTGGGCAAGGGCCCGGCGGCTAAAGGAAAACAATGAATGACAGCGAATACTGCGCCACAACAAGAAACGACGTCGTCTTATAACCGACAAGCTGCACGGACACAACTGGGCGGCAATCTGCGCGAACTGCTGGCCGAACGATTTTTATTAATCGGAAAATTCGTTAAGTTAGGCGACCGGGTCCTTGAAGTCGGGGCGGGAACCGGCCTCGCCTACGATTACTATCCCGATGTTGAATTGGTGCAAACCGATGCTGAATGGAATCCCTGGCTTGACGCTGTTGCGAGCGCCGACGCGTTGCCGTTTCCCGACGCCAGTTTTGATAAGATAACATGCTTTCTCGTTCTGCATCATTTACCCTATCCGAAGAAAGCCCTCGCGGAATTTTCTCGAGTGTTGAAGCCGGGTGGAATGGCGGTGATTCTGGAATCATGCAACAGCACGTTACTGCGGTTCCTTTTGTCGCTGCGCGTCCATGAATACGTCGACGCGGCGGTGGACCCGTTCGGGGACGAAACCTGTCAGCGCGGCGAGGACAACTGGGACGGGAACAACGCCATCGGCAGGCTGTTGTTCGACGACGCCAAACGTTTTGCCAGGGAATGTCCGGAGTTCACCATCGTCCACCGACGTTACTCCGAATGCCTCTCCTTCATAAATTCAGGCGGTGTTAATCACAAGTCCCCTTATATCCCCCTGCCCGGGTTCGCTATGAGGATGCTGATCAGGCTAGATAAGCTGCTGTGTGCATTGGCGCCGGGGTTGTTCGCGCTCAGCTATGAGGTCGTGCTGCGGCGCAACTAGCACCAACAGGTCTCACCCCAGCCCCAGCGCCCTGAGGATGCCGCCCATCAGTGGGCGGAACTGATAGAGATATAAGCCGAGCACCACCGTCGCCCACAGGTAAAGGGCGGGGACGGCGAAGGCGGGCAGGGTTGGGCACGGGTCGTTCATGGTCGCGGAGTTTACGCGACTCTGCAGGAAATCGGTACGTTCTTTTGGTATCGCGAACAAGAATCTTATGCTGTGTGCGATCATTGAAAACGGCGCCCGCGCCAGGGTCCAGAGTGCGGCGGTGAATTTATTTCTCTCCTTATAAGACATCATCGCCTCAAAATGGACGGCGAGCACGCGATAGCAAAGATGCATCAGCGGCGATCCCGGCCTGTCTTTGAGCGCGCGGGCGTAATCGGATGCAATGCGTAAGCAACAGTCCAGCCGCCGCTCGGTGTTGCTCATGATGCCGCCCGGAGTGATGTGATAGCGCGACAACGCGTCTGCGAACACCAGGAAGCGGGCGTCGGGCGCTTTCAATATCGCCAGCCACAATTCGAAATCCTGAGCGTTGGGTAGGGTTTCGTCGAACCCGCCGGCTTTGATCACCGCGTCGCGGCGGGCCAGCACCGTGCAGGTGTCGATGTAGCCCTTGCGGTAAAGAGTGACCAACGGGTCCGGCCCCTGGTTAAATCGTGACGTACAGTTTATGAAAGATTCGCCGCCGTCCGGCGCCACCTGAATGCCGTCATGGGCGGTGAGGACGTAGTCCCCATCGTGCATGTGAGCGAGGCTGGCTTCCAGATGAGCGGGCAGCCATTCATCGTCGGCGTCGAGAAACGCAAGCACCGAAGACACGGCTTCCCTCACCGCACGGTTGCGCGCCGCGCCGGCGCCCCGGTTGTCCTGGCGGATCACTTTCAGCTCGATGCCTTCAAGACCTTGCGCCGCCGCGCCGGCGGCTTCGAAGGTGCCGTCGGTTGATCCGTCGTCGACCACGATCACCTCGCGCGGTTTCACGGTCTGCGCCGCGATGCTGGTCAGCGCGCGGGCGATGGTTGCGCGGGCGTTGAAGGCGGGAAGGATAACACTGACATCGGCCGCGTTCAGTACTGACTCAGGCGGCATCGGCGATTTCCTCCAGCCCGGCGGTGGGCGGCGAGGGTTGCAAGGGACGCTCGACATGAAGATGAACGGCCAGCTCCAGCATCAGCAAACTATAGACCCGGAACCCGTGGCGTTCCGGGTTGCCAAGCAAGCGGCCGATGCCGTCCGCCGTCCACCAGCCCCGGTCCAGGGCGGCGGGCCGGGTCAGCAACCGGCGCGCCTGTTCCCCCAGCCCGGCCCGCATCCAGGCCGGCACCGGAGAGGCGAATCCTTGCTTGGGCG